>REEP01000089.1 GCA_007695045.1 Rhodospirillales bacterium
TCTGGATCATCGATGACATGCGATTACGATGAGCGCATGTGATGCGCATGTCAACGCTCCGGCCTTCGCTGGCGGGGCCGAAATTTCTTTCGCTGGCGGCCATCAGCCCCGGCCTGAACCGGGGCGCTGACGGCTTGCGCTCAGGGTGATAGGCTGCCGGCGAGCGGGTGTCCGGCCCCGTGGGTTCCCGCCATGTCCGCGAAGGTGATGCGGTCCAGGATGGCGCTGGTCGCCCGATACGCGTCATCGAGGGTCCGGCCCTTCTCGAGGAGGCGGGCCAGGATGGTTCCGGCATGAAAAAGCCCCGAGACCTTGTCCGGGGCTTGGGCGGCAAACAGGGGGAGCGTCGCCCCTTGGCGGGGCGCGGCAGCGGTGCCCGGCATGACGGATCTCCGGGAGCGGGCAGCAAGGCCGGACGACTAAACCGCGCCGAGTTTGCCGGAAGCCCAAACTCGTCTGTAGGATGGAGCATCATCAGCATGAAGCTCGCGATGCACCCGCGGCTCGTACGGTTTCCCCGACATTCGCGCCCTGTACGCCAGCCGTAACCGGCGTATTTGTAGTGAGCGCAGCGAGCGAAAATGCGTCCGAGTTCACGGCTTTGTCATGCGTCACTGCGGGACACCATGTGGAGGTGGGCTTTTCCTTTGGCCAGCGAGAATGCCGGTTCTTTGCTGAACGGAATGAAATTCGCATCAGATAGGCAACAGCTAGAGGAGTGGCGCCGGCTCGAAATAGTGAGTAGCAGCATGCAATGCCTTGTCTCGAAAGAGTTCCGTTGCGCTTCATGTGCGCGGGATGGCTTGGTTCAAGCTTGTCAAGCAGAGTGGTCGGCAGTGAGGCAATGTTCAAATTAACCTCATCGATTTCTGCCTTCATATCCGTCATCTGCCGGAGAATTATTGCCCTCAGTCTCTTGATTTCCTCAGTGTAGGCGATTTCTGCTGGCTCGAATATCCCCTCCTGCAACGAGATTGACATGACGTACCGCGCCCGCATTCGCTCTTTGATCTTCGTAGCTAGAGACTTGACCCTTTCGACGGCGTTTGGTTCGTACTTGATCATGCTGAATGGGGGCTGCAAGTTCCATGTGCGATTGACGTCTGCGACGAGTTTTTCTGTCGCATGCGCGATGACGTTGCGGTAGTCGATGAGCGCTTGTATCTCTGCGCTCTCTTCAGTCGTGAGGATCTCGTCATTAACGAGGATCTGCCAAGCCTTTTTGTAGAGGTTCTTGGTCCCACGTGGCAGCCGATGAGGTGCAGATTTCGTTCGAGCTCGGTGGTGATCCGTGGCTCGAATGCTATCAACAACAAAGTGGCGCAGGCCCTCCGCGTAGAAGAGAACTAGGACCATCTCGAACGCTCTGAGCTTGAGAATGTTTTTCTCAAGGGCTGAGTAGCGGGTTCCTTTCGGGAAGTGGCGCATCTGGTGGCTAAGCTACTTGTAAAAGTGCCGCATAACTCAATAATGAGCGGCGCATCACACGTGTCCGCTCAATTTAATTGTTAGAGCCTTCTCGCGTTCCGCCACTTTCCTCTTAGTCGCGGTAAGAAGAGCGCTATGGTTCCTTGAAACTTCCGACGCCATGTCATTGAGTTTGGACACAGCATCCAAGAACCTTTTCGGAATGTCAAAGTCACCCAAGTGCGTCTGTGGTATGACACTCAATCGCCCAGCACCAATCTCCGGCCCCACATTTGGCGCGAGCTCATCAAAAAATTTTGACATGCTATTCCGAAGTTCTTCTTTCAATGACTCCAGTTCTGAATCATGGAACGACCTCTCAGGGTATTTCCATTCTTCAGAAAAGGCCTCGGCATCCCGGAGCACGTCATGATGAAAAGAATTCCCAAGGTCATGCTTCGCGAAAAAACGCATTGTCTTACCATCAGACGGGAGAAGACTACAAAATTGATCAATTAGTTTCACATCGTTCTCAGTCAAAACAGATTTCAAGCCGAGCATTTTCGTTACGCGAATTCCCTCCCGCCACTCCGCAACTGCGAAGGCCACGAATCCAGATAAAGTGGTCCAGAAGGGCCACCATTCAAATCGCCACTCCCCGTCTGTCGGCCAAAGCAGCCAAATTAGCCCTGCCACAGCACCCGAGAGCACCGAAATCTTTACGAGTTTGACCTGCCAGTATCCCATCGAATAAATGCTCTAACAATGTTTATGCAGTCTGTATAAGCTTACGCGCCCGGCGTTCCGTGCTCCCGCAAATGCTTGATCGAGGCTCGGGAAGATCCAATAAATCGCTTTCATATCAGATGGTTGGAGTAGGCCGCCGCGGTCGAGCACGGGTCTTATACAAGCTGTATAAGACCGCTCATAGGTCATCGACCGAGCTCCGGATGCCATGGCCCGCCTTGTTCGGGATGCCGGTGCAGGTCATCGTCGTTTTCACATCGCGATGGCCCAGCAACTCCTCGAATACCCGGTTATCATAGCACACTCACCTGCCGCACGTGCCTGCCGCAACATCGCCGCCGCCGCAGGTCTCCGAGAACCCATAACACAAGAGCCCTTAACAGTAGAGGGCATCAGGTTCTTGTGCAGCGAAGGTCCGCTACCGGCCCATCGCGGACGTGGGGCCAGCAAGATCGAACACCGCGCCCTGATGGCGGATCAGCGCAGGGCGCGTTCAATCGCCTCGCGGATCAGGCGCTGATAGGGAATGCCGCGCGCCTTCGCTTTTGCCTTCACGGCGGCCAGGAGCGGCGCGGGCAGGCGCATGTTGACGCGGGCATCCTTCTTCTCGAACTCGAACCGGGTGGCCTTGAACCCGGCAAGGTCATAATCGCTCAGATTGGCCTCATCGACGAACCGCTCCGCCTCGTCGTCGGCCCGCAGATCCGGGAGGGGCCTAAGTCTGTCTTTGTCGCTCATCGTGCTCGACCTCCTTCTCGTGCATGTAGCGGGCGCTGGTGGGGCGGATGAAGATCGCGCCCTCCCGCCGCCGCGGCGTGAACGCAACCAGGATAAATCGCCCGCCGGTCCGGATGGGAGGGTGAGGGTTCGTGACCGGGATATTGGCGGAGAGAGCGCAATCCTCGCCCGCAGGGGATTTATTGTTACGACCCCTCACCCATCCTCTCCCCCTTTGGGGGAGAGGGGTTGCGAAGGAGCCCCTCGCCCGCAGGGGGAGGGTGAGGGTTCGTGGGGGGAACTGTCTCACGTTCATTGGCACAGAGGGGGAGCCGATCGTTCTTATCGCGGCAGGCGGATCAGCACCCTGAGGCCGCCTTCGGGGCGGTTGGCGAGGTGGAGTTCGCCGCCGTGGCCTTCGATGATGGTCTGGGCGATGGCGAGGCCGAGGCCGAGGCCGCCGGTATCCCGGTTGCGCGAGCTCTCGCCGCGGACGAACGGGTGGCAGATGGTGGGAAGCTGCGCCTCCGGGATGCCGGGGCCGTCATCCTCCACGGCGATGGTGACGCGGCGGGGTGACGCGATCACCCGCGCGCGGGCACTGCCGGCGTAGGTCAGGGCGTTGTCGATGATGTTGGTGAGTGCGCGGCGGAGTTCCTGCGGCCGGCAGGGGACGATGGCCGGCTCCGCCGCCGCGCACGAAACCGGCTGGCCGGCATCGGCCCGGTCCGCGCAGAGGCTGTCGAGCAGTGCCGCCACGTCCACCGCGCGCTCGACCTCGTGTTCCACCACACTTTGCCGGGCGAACGCCACCAGGGCGCTGGTCATGGCATCCATTTCTTCCAGGGTAGCGAGAATCCGTTCGCGCTGGCCGGCATCGGGAAGCATCTCGGCCCGGAGCCGAAGCAGCGTCACCGGGGTGCGCAGGTCGTGGGAAATCGCCGCCAGCATCTGGGTGCGGTTATCGATCAGTCGGCGCAGCCGGCCCTGCATGGCGTTCAGCGCGCGGGCCGCCTGTGCCACCTCCACCGGACCATCTTCGTTCAGAGGTTCCCGGTTGATGTCCCGCCCAAGACCCTCGGCCGCCGCCGCCAGCACCTTCAGCGGGCGGGTGACGCGGCCGACCATCCACACCGACACCGCCAGAACCAGGCTGGTGACACAGAAGGTGTAGACCAACACAGCCGTCGGCCACGGCTTCGTCCGGTCCGACAGGCGGGTGGTGATGTTGAACCAACGTCCGTCGGGCCGCTGGATGGCCGCATCCAGCACCAGGGGGCGATCGGCGGGCGCGCCGGTCTGGGCAACCTCATGAAACAGCGAGGTCGATGCACCCGCGACCCGCACACGGGTGGCGACGGCACCGATGCCAGCGGTGCGCTCCTGCAGGGCAGCCTCGATCAGGGTTTCGATCCGCCCTTGCGGCGGCGTGAGTGGAACCGCGCTGCGGGTATCCACCGAAATCCGGAACATTGAGCCGCGGGACACCTGGGCCATCTTGGCCTGCATGTCCGGCGGCAGCTTGGAGACGAGCACGGTCATGGCGGCGATGTGATCCGCCAGGTCTTCCGCTTCGGTCAGCACCACGGCATCGTCCCGGTCCCCCCAGTAAAGCACCAGAACAATGCCGTGGGAGACCAGAAGGCCGGCCAACATGATGATCAGAGTCTGGCCGCGCAGGCTCGCACACAATGCGCGGCCGGGAGGCCAGCTCATTCCCCAGTTCATTCCGATGTCACCTCGGCCGTGAAGATGTAGCCGCCGCCCCATACCGTCTTGATGATTTCCGGGTTGGCGGCCGGATCGCCGATCTTGCGGCGCAGCCGGCTCACGTGGGTATCGATGCTGCGGTCGTAAGGCGTGGCATCGCGGCCTTTGGTCAGGTCGAGCAACCGGTCCCGGTTCAGCACCGTCTGCGGATGTTCGACGAAGGCGAGAAGCAGGTTGAACTCGCTGGTGCTGAGGGGCACCACCACGCCCTCCGGCGATTCCAGTTCCCGCGAACCGGTGATCAGGCGCCAGTCCTTGAAGCGGAACACGCGATGCTCCTCCGGCGGCAGCGCGGGCACCGGCCGGCTGGTGCGGCGCAGCAGCGCCCGGGTTCGGGCCAGCAGCTCCCGCCCCCCGAAGGGCTTGACCATGTAGTCATCGGCGCCGACCTCCAGGCCCACCACCTTGTCGATCTCTTCACTCTTGGCGGTGAGCATGATGATCGGCAAGGTGGGGTAGTTCGCCCGCACTTCGCGGCACAGGGTCAAGCCGTCCTTCCCCGGCAGCATCAGGTCCAGCACCATGAGGTCCACACCGCCTTCCTTCAGGACGGCATGCATGGCCCGCCCCTCGCCGGCGGTGCTGACCCGGTAACCTTCCCTCTCGAACAGCAGGCCTACCAGTTCGCGAATCTCGCGATGGTCGTCGACGATCAGGATGTGCGTTGCTGCGGCCATCGTTGGAAGCTAGGGTCGTTTTCCATCAACGCGCTACGGTAAAATAGTGAAAAAGTTGGTCGATCGTGGGTGCCGACACATCCGTTCGCACTTTTTTGCCCGGGCGACAAACTCTCACTACAGGTTTCGCGGTACACAAGCGTCGTTATGACGTCGTCACATCGGCCCCGATCGAGGCCGTCCGGGATGGGAACGCAAGCCGAGCTTGGCGTGTTGCTCTCATCACGGAAAGAGCGATCGAGGATAGCGACGATGCCGTGCAATTTGCCCGCGATGCGGAAGCGTCCTGGCCGGGGTTCCCCACCACAAGGCCCCCCTGCCCCCAACCGGCGAGGACCCTTTCCTACCCCCCAACCGCACGCGGGCAATGGGCGGGGCGCAGTTCCCAGCACATCCGGTCTGCGCCCCGTATCCCTTCCGGCCCTCTTTATCACTCCCAATCGCAACGACTGATCCTGTCGACCATGTGTTGCAGCCGGTCACCACGATTTTCACCGGACGGCCACCCGAAACGTCGGTCATAGCCGTTCCGGCTGTCACCTTCCATCAAGCGTAGCGGCCGCCTAAGCTGGCGTGGCGACGACCGGAGACCAGGACGGAGACCAGGGGAGCAAGGGAACGAATGAACGCCGAATCCGATACGACCAAGAATTGGCACGCCCAGCCGCTGGAAGACGTCTTCAAGCACCTCGACGCGGAGACCGAGGGGCTCGGCAAGGATGAGGCACAGAAGCGCCTGGAGGAGCACGGGCGCAACCGGCTTCGCCCGCCCGAGGGCAAAAGCGCTTTCAAGCGCTTCCTGCTGCAGTTCCACAATGTCTTGATCTACGTGCTGATCGGCGCCGCGGTGGTGACCGCGCTGATGCAGCACTGGCTGGATGCTGCGGTGATCATGGGCGTCGTCATCATCAATGCCCTGATCGGCTTCATCCAGGAAGGCAAGGCCGAGAAGGCGCTGGATTCCATCCGCAAGATGCTGTCGCTCACCGCGGTGGTGCGCCGCGATGGCGAGCGCATGGAGATCAACGCCGAAGAGGTGGTTCCCGGGGATATCGTCGAGGTCCGCTCGGGCGACCGGGTGCCGGCGGATCTTCGGCTGTTCCAGATCAAGAACCTGCAAGTCCAGGAAGCGGTACTCACCGGCGAATCGGTGGCGGTCCAGAAGGACACCCACGCCGTTGACGAGAAAGCATCACTGGGCGACCGGGCCTGCATCGCGTTTTCCGGGACGCTGGTGACCTATGGCCAGGGCACCGGCATCGTCGTTGAGACCGCCGACCGCACCGAGATCGGGCGCATCGGCACCATGCTCTCCGAGGTGGAGAAGCTGACGACGCCACTGCTGCGCAAGCTGGCGCAGTTCGGCCGCTGGCTAACCGTTGCCATCCTGACCTTCGCCGCCGCCACCTTCGCCTTCGGCGTGCTGGTCCGCGGCTTCTCCACGGAGGACATGTTCCTGGCCGCCGTCGGCATCGCCGTGGCCGCGATTCCCGAAGGCTTACCGGCGATCATGACCATTGCGCTCGCCATCGGGGTGCAGCGGATGGCGGGGCGGAACGCCATCATTCGCAAGCTGCCGGCGGTGGAGACGCTGGGGTCGGTCACCGTCATCTGCTCCGACAAGACCGGGACGCTCACCCGCAACGAGATGACGGTGCAATCCATCGCCACCGCTAACCACCTGTTCGGCGTCACCGGCGTGGGCTACGCACCGCGGGGCAGCTTCACCAAGGACGACGAGGACATCCACCCGGACGACCATCCCGTCCTGTCGGAGATCACTCTGGCCGCGCTGCTTTGCAACGACGCCACTCTGCGGCGCGACGGGGAACGGTGGACGATGGAGGGTGATCCGACCGAGGGCGCGCTCATCACCGCCGCGGCGAAAGCCGGTCGGGATCCGGATTTCGACCGCAAGAGCTATCCGCGGACCGACATCATTCCGTTCGAATCCGAACACCGGTTCATGGCGACGCTGCACCATGATCACGAAGGCAACGGCTTCATCTATGTGAAGGGTGCGCCGGAGCGGGTCTTGGAGATGTGCGCGCGGCAGCGCGGCCATGACGGCGATACCGACCTCGACATCGACTTCTGGAACGAGCAGGCCGAGGAGATCGCAGCCCGGGGCCAGCGCCTGCTTGCCATCGCCGTGAAATATACGAGCGAGGACCAGCGGGCCCTGACCTTCGACGACGCGACGGAGGGGCTCACTCTGCTCGGCCTCTGCGGCTTGATCGATCCGCCGCGGGAAGAGGCCATCGAATCGATCCGGCAGTGCCAGGAAGCCGGCATCCGGGTCAAGATGATCACCGGCGATCATGCGGTGACCGCCCGCGCGATCGGCCGCGAACTCGGCCTCGTCCACGAGAAGGCGGTGATTGGCAAGATTGTCGAGGAGACGGAGGACGAACAGCTTCGGACCATCGTCGACGAGGTCGACGTGTTCGCCCGGGTCAGCCCCGAGCACAAGCTCAGGCTGGTGACGGCTCTCCAGGCCAACCGCGAGGTCACCGCCATGACCGGTGACGGCGTCAACGACGCACCGGCCCTGAAGCGGGCGGATATCGGCATCGCGATGGGCATCAAGGGCACCGAGGCCGCCAAGGAAGCCTCCGAGATGGTGCTGGTCGACGACAACTTCGCCTCCATCGCCCATGCGGTGGAGGAAGGCCGCGGGGTCTACGACAACCTTCGCAAATCCATCATGTTCATTCTGCCGACCAACGGCGGCCAGTCGATGACCATCATCGGCGCCGTGCTGGCGGGTCAGCTGCTGCCCATCACGCCGGTGCAGATCCTCTGGGTCAACATGGTCACCGCCGTGACCATGGCGCTAGCACTGGCGTTCGAGCCGATCGAGGCGGGCGTCATGAAGCGGAAGCCGCGCCCGCCTGAGGAACCCCTGCTCACCGGATTTCTGCTCTGGCGGATCCTGTTCGTCTCCGCCATCCTGTTCGCCGGGACACTGGGACTGTTCCTGTGGGAAACCGGACGCGGTGTCGACGTCGAGATTGCCCGCACGATCGCGGTCAATACCCTGGTTTTCTATCAGATCTTCTACCTGTTCAATACGCGCCACATGTTGCAGCCGGTGATGAACCGGGAGGGGCTGTTCGGAAACCATTACGTCCTTTACGCCATCGGCATCGCGATCGTGTTGCAGATGCTGTTCACTTACGCACCACCCTTCCAGCTTCTGTTCAGCACCCAGGCGATCGGCTTGGAGGAATGGGCCCGGATCTTGATGATCACCCTGCCGGTGTTCTTCCTGGTGGAACTGGAGAAGCTGATCATGCGGCAGAGTGGCCTGGGCGGACGGTTGGCCCTGGATTGACGCTCCCAGCCCCCGGCGGATGGCCACAGTGTGCCGCCCGCCGGCGCCCGGCCGGCCAGTGCCTCACGCAGGCTTGAACCGGCGCGACGGTGGCAGGGCTTGGTCCGCCACGACGATCGCCTACCTGACGGGGGGAAAGACGCGGGACTGAGGAGGCGGCAGACCCTCGAAAGGAGGACAATCCATGAAGCACAAGGTTCTGACCACCATGACGGCGGCGCTGGCCGTCGTCGCGATGAGCGTGCCGGCGGCGGCTTTGGAAGCCGTCACGGAGACCGGCGTACCCGAAGGCTTTACCGGGGACCAGTGGCTGGCCGCCCAGGCCGAGGTTCAGTTCCTCGAGCCGGAAAACAACAACCACGTCATTCAGCTCACCGCCGAGGGTCTGGTGCCGCAGGGCATCTATACCATCTGGGCGGTGGAGACCGGGCTTTTCGGCATGCGCGCCCATCCGGGCGGCGGGCTTCCCGCCAACACGTTTGTCGCCGACCGCGACGGTGAAGCCACCCGGGTGATCACCGTGGAGGCCGACAACCCCTATGACAGGATGGTGATCGCCTACCATGCCGATCATCGCACCCACGGTGAAACCCCCGGCGAGATGGGTGAGGTGACGTTCCAGCACTTCGCGGGTGCGTGGCCGCAACCTGAATAATACCAATCAAGGCAGCACTTCGTGCTGCCAAGGATGGTGCCCGGCGGTTGATGCCGGGCACATTCGTTTTTGGGACCTTCGCCGGGTATCGCGCAGCGAGTGTCGACGCGAAAGCCGGCGTCAGCCCCCGGCGACGCTTTCGATCAGCTTGTGCTTGCCCATGGAGCCGGCCGCGCGCTCGAACCGGTCGGTGACAGTGACCGTGATCGGCGGGCACGGCGCCCCTTGGGATTCGACCGCCTGGCGGACCTTACGGGCCACCGCCCGCCGCAGGTCCGCTTCGTCGCTGCCCGACTGCAGGACCACCGTCAATCGTATCGCATCCGGGCTGTGCTCGACCCTGTACTCCCGCACCTCGGCAAAGGACTCGAGGGCAAAGGCGAATACGGCAGGCAGGATCGCCACCGGGCGGCCGCCGGGCGACCGCAACTCGAGGACGTCTTCGATCCGGCCGGCCATGCGCTGGATCAACGGGAACGGCCGGCCGCAGGTGCAGGGCTCCGGCGACAGCGCCAGCATGTCGGTGATTTCGTACCGGATCAGCGGCTGTGTCGCGTTGTACAGGTTGGTCAGCAGATAGCGCCCGACCTCGCCCGGCGGCAGCGGCCGGTGATCGTCGTCGACCACTTCGATGTACGCCAGGTCCGAGAACACGTGCATGCCGTTGTGGTGCGGGCATTCCCAGGCGAGGTGCGGTTCCTCGCTGAGGCCGTAGTGATCGAACGGGGTACGGTCCCATACGTCCTCGATCTCGCGGATCATGTCCCGGGTCAGCGTCTCGCTGTGGGTGGAGATCAGGCGGGGATGGATGGCGAGCCGGCCTTCCCGCTGCTTCGCCGCCAACAGCGCCGCCACCGACGGATAGGCCAGCAAAACGTCCGGCCCGAACGACTGAAGTTCGGCCGCCAGCTGGTCGACGGGCATCGTGGCACTGAGGTGGCGGGTGCGGAACAGCCCGACATCGCCGCTGGCCGGGATGCGGCAGGAGACATGGGTCGGGTCGTCGGCGCCGATGGAGGCGATGGCCACGCGCCGCGGCAGGCGCGGCCGGATGCCCAGCGTCCGCTGCCAACGCAGGGTGTTGGCGAGGACGACGCTCCAGGCCGGGCGGTCATAGACGAACACCCCGCGCCGACCCGAGGTGCCGGTGGTGGCCAGCATCCGGTAGCGGCCTTGGTGGTAGGAATCGCCTTCGAGCGTGGCGAGATAGTGCTCGGCATCGGCCAGGTTGAGGCGCCGGTCGGTCACCACCCGGTCGAAGTTGTCCATGATCAGGGTCTTGTCAGTGACCGGCAGGGCTTGGATGTCCAGATCGTCCCCGAGATCGCGACCGGCATAGAGGTCGGCATAGAACGGCGAATGCCGGGCGGCGTGCCGCACCCGGCTCAGCACCGCCTGACGCTGGTGTTGGGCCAGCTGCTCGGGCGTCCATCGATCGTGGGCGCTGAGCCGGCTGGCAATGACCAGGGCGCTGGCGAGATCCGCCACCCGCTTGGCCAATGCCGCAGCACCCGTGGTGGGTTGCGTATCGGTCATGAGTTCGATCTGGTCGTGTCGTCTCGCCTCGCAGGGCGCCGTTGACTTTTCTGGGAACGCGCTGACGACAACGGCATCCGAGAGGGACAAGTTCCCGACGCTGCCCCGACCGATCCGAGCCGGTTCTCACACCAGGTCGATGGCGTGGCGCTTCAGGTCATCCAGGCTGACGTGCTCCAGGGTCGCCTGGTGCGTGGCGGCCAGCACCACCGGCGGTGCCTTGCCGAACTTGAGCGCCTCCTTCCAGCGCTCGGCACAGACGCACCACTGGTCACCGGGCTTGAGGCCGGGGAAACCGAACTCCGGCCGGGGCGTGGACAGGTCATTGCCGCGGGCGGCGGAGAAGGCGAGGAAATCCGCCGTCACCCGAGTGCAGACGGTGTGCCGCCCCACATCCTCCGGGCCGGTGGCGCAGCAGCCGTCCCGGAAGAAGCCGGTGAGTGGGTTGCTGGAGCAATGCTGCAACGGCTCCCCGAAGACGTTGCGCTGGACCGGCTCCATGCGTTCCATCATGTTCATCGACGGCCTCCCTGCCAATGTGCCCGCACCCGGGCGGATGGTTCGGCTCACCAGCCGTAGGTACCGGGCCCGCCCTTGAACGGGCCCTGGATCCAGCTGGTAACCCAGCCGCCGTAGAAATCGCCCGCCTGCGGTTGCACTTGCTCGTCGCCCACGTAGCAGGCGTCCATGGGGGCGGCATAGAAGCTGATGTAGTCACGAATGGCGGCGAAGGCCGGGGTCGGATCGGGATAGCACCAGGCAGCAGCGGGTGCGGAGCGTTCACCCACCACCACGTCCCAGTAGGCCGCAGCCCCCTTGAATTCGCAGAAGCTCCGGCGCGGGTTCGGGCGCAGCCGATCCATCCGCACGTCCCCGGGCGGCAGGTAGTACGTGGGCGGGTGGCTGGTCTCCAGCACCCGGAACCCCTTCGACGTATCGGCCACCGTCTCCCCCGCGAACACCACCCGCAGGCGCAGCGTTACCGGCTCCAGCCGAGGCGGGCGCGAATAGTCCCAGACCGATTCCGGGGATGGGATGGTCATGTGCGGCCTCAACCCTGCTTCAGTTCGGCATAGAGCCGGTCCACGTCCTCGCGCCGGCAAAGCTCGGTGCCGGGTGTCATCACGGTGGCGGTGCTTGCTGCCACCGCGAGCACCGCCGCGTCCTCAAGGCTTCGACCCTCCGACAGGGCGTAGGTGAGAGCACCGACGAACGTATCGCCGGCCCCGACTGTGCTCTGCACGTCCACTGCCGGGGTTGGCAGGCGCATGGCAGCCTCCCTGGAAACCACCAGCGCCCCGTCGGCGCCCAGGGTCAAGGCGACCACCTCGGCCCGTCCCTGGTCGATGATTTCACGGCACGCATCCTCCTGCTCTTGTTCGTCCTGAATGCGCTTTCCGATCAGGTGCTCGAGTTCACGCAGGTTCGGCTTGACGAAGTGCACGCCTTCCTCGAGCGCCTCGAACAGCGGCCGCCCGGAGGTGTCCAGCACGACCTTGGCGCCCCGCTCTTTGGCCGTCGTGGCGATCCGGGCATAGAAATCGTAGGGCACGCCGCGGGCGAGGCTGCCGGTGGCGACGATCCAGTCGGCCTCCAGGCCGGTGGCGGCATCGAGAAACGCCTGCCATTCGTCTTCGCTCAGTTCCGGGCCGGAGGGGGTTACCCGGAACTCCTGGCCGCTGCACTGCTCGCGGATGGTGGCGCTGAGCCGGGTGCGGCCTTTGACGGGCACGCAGTGTCGTTCCAGCCCCAGGGCATCCAGCATCTCCTCCAGCAGATGGCCGGTGAACCAGCCGGCGGTCACCACCGCGATACTGTCACCGCCCAGGATCTTGATCACGCGGGAGACGTTGATGCCGCCGCCGCCGGGATAGGTGGTGCCGGGGGCGGAGCGGAGCTTGCGGATCGGCACCAGTTCGTCCACCTCCCACATCACGTCGATGGCCGAGTTGATGGTGAGCGTGACGATGCGCGCCATAAGGGCTCTCCCTGCCGTTGCGAGGCTCGCGCCTACCATTAAGCGACGCCCGCCGCGATGGGAAGGCGAAGATCTGCACGGGGCACGGCGGGCGTAACCGATCTGTTCATGCCCTCACATGAGGACCGGAGATGGTTGAGACAGAGCGTATCCGCCACTTGAACGACCAACCGGAGCAGGACGGACGGTACGTGCTGTACTGGATGCAGCAGTCGCAGCGGGTGCGGGCCAATCCGGCGCTTGAGCTGGCGGTGGCGGCGGCGAACGAGCGCGGCCTGCCGGTGGTGGTGGGGTTCGGCCTCACCGATGACTACCCGGAAGCCAACGCCCGGCACTACGCCTTCATGCTGCAGGGGCTCCGCGACGTGCGCGACCGGTTGGCTCAGCGCGGCATCCCCTTCGTGGTGCGGCGGGGGTCGCCGGAGCGGGTGGCGGTCGACCTCGCCCGAGAGGCGGCCCTGGTGGTGTGCGATCGCGGCTACCTGCGCCACCAGAAGCAATGGCGGGAGCACGTGGCGCGGGCGGCGCCGACCCGGGTGGTACAGGTGGAGGGCGATGTGGTGGTGCCGCTCGACCTCGCCTCCTCCAAGCGCGAATACGCCGCCCGCACCCTCCGTCCCAAAATCCATCGGCACTGGGACCGGTTCCTGGTGGATCTGGAGGACACTGACGTGGCGGCCGCCGCGGACGCACCCGAGTTGGACTCAGATGTGGACGTGGGAGACTGGCAGGCGGCACTGGCCACGCTCAAGGTGGATCGGAGCGTGGCGCCGGTCGGCCGGTTCCACGGTGGCGAGGCGGAAGCGGAACGGCGGCTCCGAGCGTTCCTGGATGACCGCTTCGACGGCTATGCCGAGGGCCGGAGCGAGCCCGCCACCTGGCAATGCTCACACCTGAGCCCGTACCTGCACTTCGGCCAGATTTCCCCCGTGATGGTGGCCCGGACGGCGCAGCAGACGCGCCGCGGCCGGGGAGAGGACCGTGCCGCCTTCCTGGAGGAACTGATCGTGCGGCGGGAGCTGGCCGCCAATTACGTGAACTTCACCGCGGATTACGACCGCTACGACGCCCTGCCCGACTGGGCTCAGAAGACGCTGGACCGGCATCGCCGCGACCCGCGCGCGCCGGTGTATGCGCCCGATCAACTGGAGGCGGCGGCCACCGACGATGCGTACTGGAACGCGGCGATGCGGGAGATGACCGCCACCGGCTTCATGCACAACATGATGCGGATGTATTGGGGGAAGATGATCCTGAAATGGACCGAACAACCGGAGGCGGCGTTCGACACCGCACTCCGCCTCAACAACCGCTTCTTCCTGGACGGGCGCGATGCCAACTCGTTCACCGGGGTGGCCTGGTGCTTCGGCCTGCACGACCGGCCCTGGCCGGAGCGGCCGATTTTCGGCACCGTGCGCTCCATGACCGCCGGCGGCCTGGAACGCAAGTTCCGCATCGGCGATTACGTAAAGGCGGTGGACCGGCTGGTGGAGGCGGAAGCATCGGCAGAAAGCCGGCCTTGACTATATATGCTTTTCTTCCTATAACGCAGCGACCGTCACCGAAAGGGGGAAAGGTTATGACGACCACGCCGGCCGAGGTGCTCGACGCGCAGGTGGGGGATCCCGCCATCGACCACGACCACAAGCTGATCGAGGAATTGATCCTGGCCCTGCGTGAGGCGATTGTCAGCGGCGATAACGAGGCACAGGCGGAGTTGGGTGAAGCACTGGTGCGGCATGTGCGGACGCATTTCGCGGTAGAAGAGTTGCTGATGCGCCTGTATCGCTACCCCGGCGCGGCGGCGCACGCCGAGGAGCACGCGGCCGTGCGGGACAGGCTCAAGCGGATCGCCTGGGACCTGACCAGCGGCGATACCGATGCGGCGCTGCGCGACTTGGATGAACTGCTGGCGTGGCGCACCACCCACATGACCGAAGCCGACGTGGCCTACCGCCAGTACCTTTGCGCGACCGGCATCTTCCGGTCGGGAGCGTAGGCCGGTCGGACCGGGGCTCGTGCGGCGCCGCCCGACTTGCAGGGAGGTTGGCGAGCAGAGAGGTCACGGTTAAGGTCGGCTCGGAACGGCCAGATCGACGCTTGCAATGTCTCCCAGGCAATCAAACAAGGCCGGCAAGGGCAAGCGACGGACGCACAAGCGGCGGAATCCGGCCGCGGCAGCTTTGGCCAACCCGCGGTTCCGGCCGCGCACCGAGCCCACCCGGAAGGGCAAGGGGGCAGCCGTCCGCCGCCGCGACAAGCGCGTCCCGCCGCCGGACGAGGAGGATGATTCCGGCTGACCCCGGTCTGGCTGCTGGAATTCCACCGTCGTGGCAATGGCCCCTGTTCGCCGCGACTGACATTTCCTTGTCGCCACCAAGACGGTTCACGGCCCTGACGACGTGCTCGGCGAGCGCATGCCGGAGACGCATAAACACGTCCAGCGGTATTGATTTTCTGGAGCCGTCGGCGCCGATAAGGCTCTTTTTCAGAGCAGCACGTGGGTCGATTGTGCGGCGCCACCGTACGGAGTTGGACGCTCGGGCTTGACTGTACAATGCAAATGCATTATTCAGTGACCATATCTGGATGACCGTTCCCTCAGGAGACCGGTATGAGCGCGCTCGCAGAGGAAGTCTCAAAGCTCACCGATCGCTACCAGACGACGGTGCCAAGCGGCGTGCGCAAGCAACTGAAGCTTGAGAAGGGCGATCACATTCGTTACTGCATCGAGCCCAACGGCCGGGTCTACATTGAGCCTGTTCGCAAGTCAGAATACGATCCGGCGGTAGGCGCGTTCCTCGACTTCATCGAAGCGGATATCAAAGCACATCCGGAGCATTTGAAAGCATTCGACGGCGCCCTGTATGACCGTCTCAAAGCGCTGGTCGGAGATGTTGAGGTTGATTTCGAGTCGGCACTGTCTCCAGATGACGAATGACGGTATCCGCCGAGCCGCCCGAAGCGCCTCTCGTCGTCAATGGCTGGTCGATTTATGCACATCCGATCTTTCTTGATCAACTCGACGGGCTGATCGAGGCCGTTCAGGCGCGACAATTGCGCGCTCCCGAGACTTGGCACAAGAAGAACTGCACGAAGCGGCTGACCGCGATCCTGAAGCTGGTGACGGAGACGATCCCCGCGGACCCAACGGCACGTCAGTTTCGGCTGGGCGATACGCTGGGACCCGACCGGAAGCACTGGTTCCGGGCCAAGTTTTTCCAGCAGTATCGTCTGTTCTTCCGTTTTGATCGCGCCAGCAAGATTGTCGTGATGGCCTGGGTAAACGATGAGGACACATTGCGGGCCTACGGCAGCAAGACGGACGCCTACGCGACGTTCAGGGGGATGCTGAATAGCGGCAACCCGCCCGACGACTTTGACACGCTGTTGCGGGAGGCGCTCCCGTCGGCCGAACGGTTCGAGGCGGGGATAAAGGCCGCGCCAGAGTATTCGGGACCTGCAGGGCGGCGACCTCGTCTCCGCTGATCCCGACAACGGGCCCGTGGACGATCACGACCGCAGAACGGCCGAGGGACGTTCAGGAAGCTGATCCCGCCCGCTTGCCGCCGGCGCGCGTTCCCTATTCGACCTTTTTCGGCATCAGGACGGTGTAGTCGAAGTCCAGCACCACCGATGGGTCGTACTTGCCGTCGGCATCCTTGTACGGGAAGTCGCCGCATGGCAGGTCCTTGGTGGCGACGGTGCGGATGCGGAGCGCGCCAAAATCGGTGCGGCCGGGAAGGTCCAGTTTGTCCAGGACCTCCGACCAGGCATAGACGGTATCGCCCGCAAACGTCGGCGCCGTGTGCCGGCCGCCGTTGATCGCCGCAACCTTGATGGCGTTGCCGAGGCCGTTGAACGACAACGACCGGGCCAAGCTGATCACGTGCCCGCCATAGATGATGCGCCGGCCGAAGCGACCTTCCTTTTCCACATGCTGGTTGAAGTGGACGCGGGCGGTGTTCTGATAGAGGCGGGTGGCCATCATGTGCTCCGCCTCTTCGATGGTCATGCCGTCCACGTGGTCGATTTTTTCACCCTTGGCGTAGTCGTCCCACAGGTGCGGGCTGCCGGCCAACGCCGTGTCATAGCGGCTGGCGTGCAGCTTGTAGGGAACCAGAAGATCACCCACGTCCACCGACTCGGGCAGGTCGGGCACGGTGACCTCAGGGGCCGGTGTTTCCTGGCTCTGCTTGCGCACCATCACCCAGCGGACATAGTCCAGCACCATCTCCCGCCGCTGGTTGACGCCGATGGACCGGACGTAGACGACGCCGCTGCGCCCATCCTTGTTCTGCCGCAGGCCGATAACGGTGGACCGGGTGCTGAGGGTGTCGCCGGGGAACACCGGCTCGCCGAAGCGGCCGGCGGCGTACCCCAGATTGGCGATGGCGTTGAGAGAGACGTCCGGCACCGTCTTGCCGAACACCAGATGGAAGGCGAGGAGGCTGTCGACAGGCGCCCGGTCCATACCCAGCGACTGGGCGAACGGCGTGGACGAATTCACAGCGAAGCGCGGCCCATAGAGCGCGGTGTAGAGCGCGACATCGCCTTCGGTCACCGTCCGCGGGGTGGCGTGGACCAGTTCCTGGCCCAGGGCGAAATCCTCGAAATAGTTGCCGGGATTGGTCTTGATGGTCATGGTGTCGATCTCCCCGTCCCTTCCTGGTGGCGCTTGCTCCGTGCCCGACCTCAGAAACCGTACTGGGCGGCCAGTTCCGGATCCTTGCGGGCGACCAGACGGGCAAGATCGACCATCACTTTCGCCTGCTTCCAGGTGGCATCATCCTGCATCTTACCGTCGAGCATGGCGACGCCGGAACCATCCGGCATGGCTTCGAGAATACGCTTGGCAAACAGCACCTCGGCCGGATCGGGGCTGAACACGCGCTTGGCGATGGCGATCTGATTGGGCGCCAGCGACCAGGCACCGACGCAACCGAGCAGGAAGGCGTTGCGGAACTGCGCTTCACAACCGGCTTCGTCCTTGATGTCGCCGAACGGGCCGTAGAACGGGCCGATGCCGGCCGAGACGCACGCATCCACCATCTTGGCCACGGTATAGTGCCACAGGTCCTGCTGGAAGAACGGGCGCGGGGCATCCCCCTCCCCCGGATCCGCGAGCACGCCGTAGAACGGGTGGCCACCGCCAACCCGGGTGGTCTTCATCCGCCGCGAGGCCGCGAGGTCGGCCGGACCCAGGCTCATGCCATGCATGCGCGGGCTTGCCTCGGCGATCGCTTCGACATTCTTGACCCCCTGCGCCGTCTCCAGCAGCGCGTGGATCAGGATCGGCTTTTGGACCTCGTACTTGGCCTCCAGCAGCGCCAGCAACTGGTCGACGAAATGGATGTCCCACGGCCCCTCCACCTTGGGCACCAGCACCACGTCCAGCTTGTTGCCGACGGCGGCGATGATCTCCGTGAAATCGTTCAGCACCCACGGGCTGTTGAGGGCGTTGACCCGGGTCCACAGGGCGGTGTCACCAAAATCGGTGGCACGCGCCACCTCAATGAACCCGGCGCGGGCGGCTTCCTTGGCATCCGCCGGAATGGCGTCCTCCAGGTTGCCGAGGATGACATCCACCTGCTTGGCCATGTCCGGCACGCGGGCGCGGATCTTCTCCACGTGCGGCGGAAAGAAGTGGATCATTCGCTCCGGGCGGACCGGCAACTCACGGATCGGTTGCGGCGCCCCGGCGGCCAGCGGTTTGAAGAACTCGCGCGGATTTTTCATCGTGTTCTCCCCCCTTATGCGATCAGGAACGGTACGGATAGCGCTTCTTGGAGCGCCGCATGACGTACCACCGGATCAGCGTTCCGTCAAACACCGGCGGCGGATTTAGCCCCACGCGTTAGTCGACGACCTCCTGAAGCCGGCGTGGCACGTATTCCCGGCGGTAGCTTGTGAGGGTCTGGCGAATGGCGTCGTCGAGAGGGGTCGGGGTGAAGGTGGGCAGCAAATCGCGGCGCCTGGGATCATCCAGGACGACGGCGTCATCGAACAGATAACGGAGTTCCAGCAACTCCCGCGCCATCGGCCGGAACAGGGCCAGCATCTGGATTGCACGCCAGTTGATGCGGCGGACACGCAAACCAGGTCGCCCGGCCAGCGCTGCGATCCGGCCGAGGAAGCGGGCATGGGGATCGGCCACATGGCCACGGAAGTGGACGATCTCCACCGGCTCAAGCAAATCCGCCATGGCGAGCAGGTCGGCGCCCACCCGAGCGAGATCCGGGACGTAAGCCCACTGATGCACCACATCGGTCCGGCCCAGGACCTTGATGGGCTTTCCTCGGGCGGCATTGCCGAAGATGCGGTCGACCAGGCCGTTGCGCACGGTGGGTCCGAAGAAATCCCCCGCCCGCAGGATCACCGCCTTGAGACTGCGCTGCCGGGCGGCCTCGGCCAGCCGATCCTCCAGCGCCACCCGCAAGGCGCCCTTGCGCGTGTCGGGACGCATCGGTGCCTTTTCGGTCAGGGGCTTGCCCGTCTGCCGGCCGAAGCCGTAGACGTTGCCGGGAAACAGCACGACCGCGGACCGGCGCGCCGCGGCGGCGATGACGTTGTCGGTCACCCGCGGCATCACCGAAGGCCACTGCGGATATGGCAGACTGACCGCATGGACGATGGCGGCGCAACCCTCCGCCGCCGCGTCCACCGCCACGGGATCAAGAGCATCGCCGGCGGCGACTTCGAGACCGGGCAAGGCCATCGGGCCGGTCAGCAGCCGGTCCGGATCGCGGATCAAGGCCCGTACCGGCCAGCCCAGCGATCGCAACTCCGCCGCCATGGCCCGGCCGAAGCTGCCGGTGGCGCCCAGCACCAACACCCGACGCGGGTTCATCGCGATGGCCTCCCGGCGGAGCACGTTGCGACAGGCGCCTTCGAACGCTTCAGCACGCCGTGCGCCATGGGATTGGTGAGCATGCGTCCATCTCCCTCGGGTCTGCGCCGCTGCCGACGCCTTGGCCGAGCATTTCGATTCATGCGATAACGCACATCGGTGTTGCAAGAGCAACGGCCAGAGACTTGGTCATGAAGCGCCGCACACGGAAGGCCGTCATCCTCGTTGTCTGCACCATGGTGCTGGCGGCGCTTCCCGTGGCCGGCAGCCTCTATTACACCCACGAGCAGGCGCTGGACGCGTCCCAGAAGCATCTGGACGACGTCGCCGCACGGGCGGCCCTGCGGGTCCGGACGGTGCTGCTGACCGTGGAGGCGGCGCTGGCCGATAGCGTCTTCCCCGCCAGGGACGGCTGCAACGAGGCGCTGATTCGCCGTTTCCGGGATCGTACGTTCAGTGTGCCGACGGTGCAGGGCTTAGGTTACGTGACCGACGACGGCCGGCTGGCATGCACTTCCTACGGCATCGTTGATCCGCCGCGGCCGGTACGGCTCGAGCCCACGATCCGGCCAGACGGATCGATCGTCCGGTTCCTGCCGCCGGCGGAGACCGCCTTCGCGCCCGGGCCGACCATCATTGCCCTGCACCGGCTGCGGGACGGCAACTGGCTCGGCGCCGCGTTCGCGCCCGAATCCCTGACCAATGGGTTCGACCCCGCGAGTTTGGGGGAGCACGGCTACATTCGCGTGGTCCTGGCCGGGGTGCCGGTGGCCACGATCGGCGTGCCGCATCCCAGCGCTCCCGACTTCCTGGATGCCCGCGCCGATGTGGGGGTCTATCAGGCCGAAGTTCTGGTGGGAACCGGTCGCGCCTGGGCCCTGGCGCCCTGGCGCCGTAACGCCCTGGTGACGGCCGGTGTGGGGGCCGCGGCCGGTCTGGCGCTGGCATTCGGGGCCGCGCACCTGGGGCGCAAACGCCTGTCACTGAGTGCCGAGTTGAGTGAAGGCCTCGAAAATCGCGAATTCGAGGTGTGGTATCAACCGATCATCGACCTGCAGCAGGATCGTTGTCGGGGTGCCGAGGCCCTGATCCGCTGGCGCCATCCGGAGCGGGACCTGGTGCCGCCCGACCTGTTCATCACGCTGGCGGAGGAAAGCGGCGTCATCATCCCGATGACCCGCTGGCTGATGCGCGAGGTGGGCCGGCAGATGGGGCCGCTGCTCGCCACCGACCCGTCGCTGCACATCGGCGTCAACCTGGCGCCGGCACATGTGGCCAACCTGGACATCGTCGAAGACGCCCGCCGGATCGCCAACGAATTCGGGATCCGCCCACACCAGATTCTGTTCGAACTGACCGAGCGCGGGTTGATCGACAAGCCCGAGTGCAGGGAGGTGATCGAGGCGCTGAGCCGGCTCGGCAGCGAGCTGGCCATTGACGATTTCGGGACCGGCTATTCCAGCCTCGCCTACATCGAAAAGTTCAAGTTGGATTACCTGAAGATCGACAAGGTGTTCGTTGCCGCCATCGGCCACGATGTGCCGCTCGCCAAGCTGACCCAGGTCGTCATCGACATGGCGAAATCCTTGGGGCTGAAGACCATCGCCGAGGGCGTGGAGACCGAAGCGCAGGCGCGCTACCTGAGGGATCAGGGGGTCGATTACGCCCAGGGCTACGTCTTTTCCCGCCCGCTCGTGGCCGATGACTTCCGTGTTTTCGTTCGCAGCGACCGCGACTTCGGCCTGGCCGGCGCCGTGGCACAGCAGCACTTGGCGGACGGCGCCGCCCCGGAGGTCGCCTGACGACGGCGCAACGGCGTTCGCAGTCAAATCTTGGCCAGCGCCTGACGAATGTCATCCTTGATGTCATCGACGTCTTCCAGACCGATCGACAGCCGGACCAAGCCATCGTTGATGCCCATCGCTGCCCGCTCTTCCGGGCTCAACCGCTGGTGGGTGGTGGTCGCCGGGTGCGTGGCGAGGCTCTTGGCATCGCCCAGGTTGTTGGAGATGTCGAGCAGCGCCAGGGCGTTGAGGAAGCGGTAGGCGGCCGACTTGCCGCCCGGCAGTTCGAAGGCCACGATGCTGCTGCCGGTCCGCATCTGCCGCATCGCCAGGTCGTGCTGGGGATGGGTCGACAGCCCGGGGTACAACACGCGTGTCAGGTCGTCCCGTGCGGCCAGGTCGGCCGCCACAGCGGCGGCGTTCTCGCCGTGGCGGGTCACCCGAAGCTCCAGCGTTTCCAACCCCTTGAGCAGCAGCCAAGCGTTGAAGGGACTCATCGCAGGACCGGTGTTGCGGAGGAAGGGAACCAGCAGCGTTTCCTCGTAGTCGCCATCGTCGGTGAGGATGGCGCCGCCAAGGCAGCGGCCCTGGCCGTCGATGTGCTTGGTCGCCGAATACACCACGACGTCGGCGCCTTCGGCGATCGGCCGCTGCAGCACCGGCGTGGCGAACACGTTGTCCACCACGACCCGCGCCCCGGCGCCGTGGGCAAGGTTGGCCACGGCCCGGATATCGATGATTTCCAGCGTGGGATTGGACGGGGTTTCCAGAAACACGGCGGCGGCGGGCCGAGCCAGCGCATCCCGCCACTGGCTCAGGTCGCGTCCGTCGACCAGCATCGTTTCGACCCCGAAACGGGGCAGCACCTCAGCGAGAATATAGTGGCAGGAGCCGAACAAGGCCCGGGACGCGACCACCCGGTCGCCCGCCTTGACCATGCAGGCGAGTGCGGCGAAGACGGCCGCCATGCCGCTCGCCGTCGCCCGGCAGAACGAGGCCTCCTCAAGGGCGGCGAGGCGGCTCTCGAACATGGTGACGGTGGGATTGGCAAAGCGGGAATACTGATAGCGCTGAAGCTCGCCCTTGAACGCGGCTTCGGCCTCCTCGGCCGAGGCGTACACATAGCCCGAGGTCATGAACAGCGCTTCGCTGGTTTCCTCGAAGCCGCTGCGCCGGGTTCCAGAACGCACCAGCCGCGTTGCCTGGCGCCAGTTCGGGCATCCCTCCGTCAGGTCACGGGGCATGACATCTCCCTCAGCCTTCGCCGACACGGCCACGAAAAAAAGCCCCAAACCGCTTCGGTCGGGGCCGCTCAACGCGCGCTCGGACCTTTTAGCGGGTTGTTTTACGTGGCCGCAATCCGGTCGGACAAATCACCACGACTGCGGCCCGGATAATGCGCCGGCGGCGGCGCGTCAAGCCCGAGCACGCATCTGAGGGGCATGCAGCCGTTTTCCGGCGCCACTCCGGGCTTGCCGGCCGGGTTTCAAACCTGACAGCGGCGTTGGAATGTTAATGCGACCCTTGATACACTCTCAACGGGTTGCGAGACAGGATGATCGACCCCGTTTGCGCGATGGTATCAGACAACCGTCGGACGTATCTTGAGCGTGCGGTGTCGTCTGCGCTCACCTTCATGGCAGATTGCCCTAACTGCGGGCACGCTGGCAGGCGATGGTCGCCGGCGGCGGGTCTCTGAGGATCGTTGATGGAGAGTTCTGGAACCCTTCTGATCGTCGACGATGACGCAGGCCTTCGCCGTCAACTCGAGTGGGCCCTGGAGGAATGGACGGTCTTTACCGCCGGTGACCGCTCCACAGCGATGGAGAACGTCCGCGAACAGCGTCCCTCGGTGGTGCTGCTCGATCTCGGCCTGCCGCCCGACCCCGACGGCCCCACCGAAGGCGTGGCCACGCTGGAAGCGATCATCGCGTTCGCCCCGGCGACCAAGGTGATCGTCATGAGCGGCCAGACGCAGCGGGAATACGCCGTCCAGGCCGTGGCTCGCGGTGCTTACGACTTCTATCACAAACCGATCGAAATCGAGGCTCTGCGCCTGATCGTGCAACGGGCGTTTCATCTGTTCTCCCTCGAGGAGGAAAACCGCCGGCTCGCCGTCGCGCCGCGGAACGGAGCGCTGCCCGGCATCCTGACGACCAACACGGACATGCTCCAGGTGTGCGACGACATCCGCAAGTTCGCCCAGACGAGCGTGAGTGTCCTCATTCTGGGCGAGAGCGGCACCGGCAAGGAGTTGCTGGCCCGCGCTACCCATCAGCTCAGCCGCCGTTCCGATGGGCCGTTCGTTGCCATCAACTGTGCCGCCATTCCCGAGAACCTGATCGAGGCCGAGTTGTTCGGATACGAGCGTGGCGCCTTTACCGGTGCGGTCAAGACCACCCCTGGCAAGGTCGAAGTTGCCGAGGGGGGCACGCTGTTTCTCGACGAGATCGGCGACCTGCCGTTGGCGCTGCAGGCCAAGCTGTTTCGTTTCTTGCAGGAGCGCAAGATCGAGCGGGTGGGCGGCCGCCAGACGATCGCCGTGGACGTTCGCATCGTCTCGGCAACCAACAGCAATCTGCGCGAGGGGATCGCAACGGGCCGCTTCCGCGAGGAACTGTTCTACCGGTTGAGCGAAGCGTCCGTGTCGATCCCGCCGTTGCGCGACCGGCCGGACGATACCGTCATGCTGGCGATGCACTTCCTGCGCCGTTTCGCAGCCGAGAATAAACGCCAGCTGCTGGGTTTCGCCCCGGATGCCCTCGCCGCCATCTCCCACTGCCAATGGCGCGGCAACGTTCGCGAACTGGAGAACCGGGTGAAGCGGGCCGTGGTGGTGGCCGACGGGCCACAGGTCACCGTGGATGACCTGGATCTATCCGATGCCGACTCGAGCCCCGTTGTGACCCTCAAGGATTGGCGCGATCGCGCCGAGGTCCAGGCCATCACCCGCGCCATGAGCCAGGCCGGCGGCAACGTTTCCAAGGCAGCCAAGCTCCTCGACGTCAGCCGGCCCACGCTTTATCAACTTTTGCGACAGCATAATTTCGAGACGAACGGCAGCGCGCCCAAGTCCACCTCGGCTTGACGTGACCGGGTCCCGTTGATGAAAAGCGATCGGCCATCGTTGGACACGGTTTCGGTGGACCCGCCGCGTCCCTCTTTGGCTTGGGAGATGGTTCGTGACCGACGTGTCGTATTACACCGATGCCGATGCGCGCTCCGGCCTGCGCCACGACCGCGTGCAGGGTTCGATGCCGGCTGACGCCTTGCGAAACTGGCGCCGGCTGATTCCGAACGCCACCGAACTGGGCTTGGCCAACGCGCTTTGGTACAATACGGATCGGCTTTGCCACAAAGTCTCGATCCCGGTGCGGGTCATCCGCTACGCGCTGTTGGCGCAGCCCGTACGGGATCGACCTCTGCTGCCGGGGCATCGGGGGGCTGGGATCGCGGTTCGGGAGGTGTCGGCGCGGGAGCCTGCGTTGCTCGATATGGACGGCACACCTGCCGCGCTGGCGTTCCGGGAGGAACAGGGCGCGATCTGCCTGGCTGCATTTGCTGAGGGCGTCATGATCGGCTGCCTGTGGTTCTGCCTCGGCCCCTATCAGGAAGACGAGGTCCGATGCCTGTTCACACCGGCCCCGGAGGGGCAGACGGCGTGGGACTTCGGCGCCTACGGCCGCACCGCCAGTCCGACCGGGTTTCTGAGTCACCCCTCACCGGTGGAGGTGTTGGTATGACCGTCCGTTCTCTGAACACGGTGTCCGGGGTGGCTCCGGATCAGCTCTGGGGAGTGTGCGGGTGGTTGAGCCACGCGCCACACTGCGCCGACCGGGACACGGCGTTCGGCACACTCCACGCCATGGCCGACCCGCGCTGGCGGCGGTCCGCCGCCCGGGTCCATGTCGCCCCCGGGGCGGCCGTGCTGTTGTCGGACGATTCCCCGGGGGCAGACCTTGCCGAAGCTGATGGCATCGTCGCCGCGGTGTTCGGCTACCCGCGCTGGAACACCCCCGGGAGCGCCGCACTCGCTGCCCAGGGCGGCCATGCGGCGGCGGCGTTGGACGCCTATCGGCGCGATCCCGACGGCGTGCTTGCCGACCTGGATGGCCATTTCGGCCTGGTGGTGCTGGACCCGGCGCGCAAGCGGGCGCTCATCGCCACCGACCGGGCCGGCATCTATCCGCTGTTCCATGCCCCGGCCCCGGATGGCGGGGTGATCTTCGCCACCAGTGCGACTGCCATCGCCCGCCATCCGGCCGCCTCGTCTGCGGTCTCGCCGCAGGCGGTGTTCGACTATCTGTTCTTCTACCGTGTGCCGGCACCGCTTTCGATCTTCGAAGGCCAGCGCAAGCTCCTGGCGGCGCAGGTACTCAGGGTCGCCGATGGGCAGCACCGGCTCGACTTCTACTGGCAGATGCCGTTCC
>REEP01000099.1 GCA_007695045.1 Rhodospirillales bacterium
CCGCGCCCGGCGCGGCGGCAGGCACCTGGGCAGTGCAGGTCGGCGCCTTTCTCGACCGCGACGTGGCGCGCCAAACGGCCCGGAAGGCCCGGGCCCTCATCCCGTCCGTGGTCGGGACCGGCGCCATTCATGTGGAGCCGTCGCGCGTGCGGGGCGGGCCAATCTATCAACAGGCGCGCATCGTCAACCTCGGCCGGGAGGAGGCCTATCGCGCCTGCACCCTGCTGAAGCAGCGTAACTTCCGGTGCATGGTGGTGCGTCTGCCGGCGCCGGTCGCCACGCCGGCTGCGGCCGCCACCGGGCGTATCCTTGGGGCTCCGTCGCCGAAGCCGGAAATCCTGCGTGATCTGTCCATGCGGACAATGCCCCCAGCCGCACCCACAGCCGCACCCCCGGTCGTACTCGCGGCCGCGGTTGAGCCCTCCGCCCAGGTGGCCCAAGCGGCAGGCTGGGGCGTGCAATTGGGGGCATTCCGACAGCATGACCCGGCGCTTCGCGTCGCTGCTGACACCGCTGAGGCCATGCCGGTCTCTCTCCCGCAAGGGGCGGTGACCGTGGTCGAACGGGTTCATGCCGGTACGACGCTGTATCTGGCGCGCGTCCACGGCTTGAGCCGCGATCAGGCGTCCGCGTCCTGCGCCGACCTGAAGCGTCGCGGCCTCGACTGCTTGGTGGTGCCGGTGACCGAGATGGGCGATGTCGATGCCGCAGCCACGCCGGCGGTCGCGGCCGCTGAGACAGCCGCGGCGGTCGGGCGGGCCGGCGATTGGGCGATCCAGGTCGGCGCCTTTCCGCAGCAGTCATCGGCACGGTCGGTGGCGGAACGGGCCCGGAATGCCTTGCCCGAAACCCTCAGCCCCGGGACCATCCGGATCGCGCCGCTGGACCGGCGCCGCGGCGGCACCATGTACCAGGCCCGGATCGTCGGTATCGACCAGACCAGTGCGCAAACGGCCTGTCGGCTGTTGTCGTTGCAGCAGTTCGACTGCTTGGTGATGCGGAGCGCCGCGGCCAGTTAGCCGACCACGCCGGGCGTCCGTCCGCCCACGGTAAGGCGTCGGCCGGCAGCGCCCGTGAACGCCGTTGCGCGCGCTCGGCAACGCGCTAGCCGCGTCCGGCAGCACCCCAAAAAAAAGGGGCCGTGGCAAGCCACGGCCCAAGGTTTGGGAGGAAACGTCCAAGAAGCACAGGCAACACAGGGTTGAATGAACCGCGTGCTGCACTGCACACTCAGCAAGATAGTAAGGCTCGGATCGGAGTGCAAACGAAATCGGTGGCGGCGCTGGGATATGGCGCCGAACCCTCGATCGGCTCCAAAGAGCACCCGCATATCATTGAATCTAAAAGAATAAATTTGCAACACAGCCGACGCGAAGATCGGGGGCTGCGATATCGATTGAGACGCTTGCGGTCAATTGAGACCCGCTCCGCCGACGCCGGGCGAGCGCAGTGCGGTAAAACCCCTCCCCCCATTCCGTTACGAACCCGCGCGCCGATCAGATCACGCCGGCATCCCGCAGGCGGCGACGTTCCGCCTCGCTCACACCGAGCAGGTCACCGTAGATGGCATCGTTGTCGTGCCCCAGCGGCGGGCCCAGGCGGTCGATCCGTCCGGGGGTTTCGGACAGCTTGGGCAACACCGCCGGCACCACCACCGGACCGAGATCCGGGTCCCGCACCGACCGGAGATCCTCGCGCGCCTGGAACTGCGGGTCCTCGAAAATGTCGGCGATGGTGTTGAGCGGTCCCGCCGGCACCTCCGCCGCCAGGCATCGGCGCATCACCTCGTCCCGGGTCAGACCGGACGTCCAGTCGGTGACCAGGGCGATCACCTTATCCCGCGCCGCCAGCCTGCGGTCCTGCCGGCCGTAGAGGTCGTCGGTGGCCAGATCGGGCCAGTCCATGGCGCGGGCCAGGCGCCCGAACATCTTGTCGGTGGTACAGGCAATTGCCACCCAGCCGCCGTCCCGGGTGGGGAAGTGACCGTGCGGCACCGCGTTCACGGTACCCGTCCCCTCGGCGTCGCGCACCGCCCCGGTGCGGGCGTAGGCCGGCGCGATTTCGTCCAGCACGCGGAACACCGCCTCGTAGAGGCCGATATCGATCACCTGACCGGGGCCGCCGGCGTTGCGGTGGATCAGCGATACCAGCACGCCGACGGCGCCGAACAGGCCGGCGAGGTAATCGCCGAGGGATGTGGAACCGGGCGTCACCGGCGTTTCCCCCGGCATCCCGGCAAGCCGGGCAAGCCCGCCCACGGCATGGGCGATGCGGGCGAAGCCGGGTCTGTCCTTGTACGGCCCGGTTTGCCCGTAGCCCGTGACCCGCAGCAGGATCAGCTTGGGATTGATCTCTTTGAGGGTGTCCCAGCCGAGGCCCCAGCGTTCCAGGGTGCCCGGCCGGAAGTTCTCGCAGACCACGTCGGACCGGGCCACCAGCCGCTTGAACAGCGCCGCACCCTCGGGCGCGCGCAGGTCCAGGGTGATCGAGCGCTTGTTGCGGGATTCGCTGAGCCAAGCCAGGGATCGGCCGTCGTGTTCGGTCGCGGTGCCGAAACGGCGAAACGGGTCGCCACCCTTCGGCTGTTCCACCTTGATGACCTCCGCCCCGAACTCGCTCAGGATCGTGGCGGAGAACGGGGCGGCGATGAAGGTGGCGATGTCCAGCACCCGGATGCCGGCGAGCGGGAGCGGAGGCTCGGTCATCCCGGCTTCTTACTGACGCAGAAGCGCGGCGACAACGGGTTTATGCCGGCCGATCCGAAACAGCCAGGCACTCCGCATGAGGGCGCGCAGGTCAATCAGGTAATGCAGCAGCCAGGTGCGGCGGGACACGTCCGGCGGCCGCGGCACCGGCATCGCGTCGACCCCGATGCCAAGGCGCCGGAACACATACAGGGCGCGCGGCATATGCCAGGCGTCGGTAACGAGCACGATACGGGTCCAGCCGCGTGCATGCATTTCCCGGGCGGTGAACACCGCATTTTCGAACGTGTTGCGGGAGTGGTCCTCGACGACGATGCGGGCCGCGTCGATGCCGTGGCCGAGCGCCAGGGCTTTCATCATGGCGGCTTCCGACGGCGGCGGTCCGGTAAGGCCGCCGGACACCAGAAGGTGCGCGAAATCCAGGTTCCGCAGCACCGCACAGGCACAAGCCACCCGACGCATCATGGCCGGGCCGGGCTCGCCGGGTGCGGCTGGCTTCGCTCCCAGCACCACCACCGCGTCATGGCCGGTTGCGTTCCGCTCGCGCCTGTGGAGCCGTTGGTCCATGCAAGGACGTCCCCCAGCGCCCGATCAGTAGGAGCGCGGCAGGCCGAGCACATGCTCGGCCAGATAGGTGAGGATCAGGTTGGTGGAGATGGGCGCCACCTGATACAGCCGGGTCTCTCGGAACTTCCGTTCCACATCGTATTCCTCGGCGAAGCCGAAACCGCCGTGGGTCTGCACGCACATATCGGCCGCCTGCCACGACGCATCGGCGGCCAGCAGCTTGGCCATGTTGGCTTCCGCGCCGCACGGTTCGCCCCGATCAAACCGCTGGGCCGCCTTGGCCACCATCAGGGCCGCCGCCTCGGTGGCGGCGAAGGCCCGGGCGATGGGGAACTGGATTCCCTGGTTCTGGCCGATGGGGCGGCCGAACACCACCCGCTCCCTGGCATAGGCGGTGGCTTTGGCGATGAACCAGCGGGCGTCGCCCACGCACTCGGCGGCGATCAGGATGCGCTCCGCGTTCATGCCGTCGAGGATGTAGCGAAAGCCCCTGCCTTCCTCGCCGATCCGGGCATCCGCCGGGACGTGCAGGTCCTCGAACCACACCTCGGTGGTGGCGTGGTTCATCATGGTCCGGATCGGCCGGATGACAAGGGCGGGCGGCTTGGCGGTGCGGAGATCAATCAGGAACGTGGACAGGCCCTCGTGCGGCTTGGCCACCTGCTCCCGGGGCGTGGTCCGGGCCAGCAGCAGCATCAGATCCGAATGCTGGGCACGGGAGGTCCACACCTTCTGGCCGCTGATGCGATAGCCGCCGCCATCCCGGACGGCGGTGGTTCGGATGCGGCTGGTATCGGTGCCGCTGGTGGGCTCGGTCACGCCGAACGCCTGGAGGCGCACATCGCCCCGGGCGATCGCCGGCAGGTACTGGTCCTTCTGCGCCTCGCTGCCGTGGCGCAGAAGCGTGCCCATGATGTACATCTGCGCATGGCAAGCGGCGCCGTTGGCCCCGCTCTTCTGGATTTCCTCCAGGATCGCCGCCGCCGCGGCGATGCCGAGGCCGCTGCCGCCCCAGCGTTCCGGTATCAACGCGGCCAGGAAGCCGGCCTCCGTCAAGGCCTTCACGAACGCTTCCGGATAGGCGCGCGCAGCGTCCAGGTCGCGCCAGTAGGCCGGCGGGAACGTCGCGCACAAACCTCTGACGGCGGCGCGGATGTCGTCGTAGGTTTCCGTCATCGCCCTTATCCGCTACAACTTAGTCACCGCGGGAACAGTCCCCGGCTCAGGGTTCAGCCAGATAACGGACGTGGAATCAACCATGGAACAACGGACCAGCAAGCAGGTGATCGAAGACGTTCTCATGCCGGTGGAGGGCTTGAACATCATTGACGTGGGCTGCGGTGACGGTGCCCTGGCGCGCATGCTGACCCGGCGGGGTGCCCATGTCACCGGCGTGGAGGTGAGCCCGAGGGCCCTCGTCCGCGCCCAGGCGATACCGCCGGTGGGAGACGAGACCTATATCCAAGGCCTTGCCGAAGACCTGCCGGTCAAGAACCGCTCCGCGGATATCGTCATCTTCTTCAACAGCTTCCATCACGTCGACGGGGCCCAGTGGCTGGTGGCGCTCAAGGAAGCGGCGCGGGTTCTGGTCCATGGCGGCATCCTCTATGTCTCGGAGCCGCTGGCCGAAGGGCCGTATTTCGACCTGATGAAGCCGGCTCACGACGAGACCGACGTGCGGCGGCGCGCGCTCGAGGCTCTGCACCACGCCCCCGATGCGGGCTTCGTTCAGGAGAAGGTGGTCTCCCACGTGGACACCGTGACGTTCCGGGACTTCGAAGCCTTTCACGATCGCATCACCGCCATCAATCCCGAAACACGCACCGCGTTCACGGAGCACGAGCCGGAAATCCGGGCGAACTTCGAACGGCTGGGTCAGCGCAGCGAAGAGGGCTGGAGCTTCCAGCAGCCGACCCGGGTCTTCATGTTCCGCCGGAACTGAGGAAACGCAGCCGACAGCGCGTTCGGCTCAACCCCAAAGAGCCGGCGGCGGCGGCTCGGCCGCGCCGCCGGTGAAATGGATGCCGTGTTCCCGGTCGTGGCGGAGCCAGAGCGGCCCGTCCAGGTCAACCCAGCGCGCCCGTCCGGCGATCAGCAGGGCCGGCGCAATGGCCAGGGATGTGGCCACCATGCAACCGACCATGACCTGAAAGCCGGCGCGCTCGGCAGCGTCGACCAGGTCTAGGGCGGCGGTGAGCCCGCCCGCCTTGTCCAGCTTGACGTTGACCGCCTGATAGCGGCCGGCAAGTCGCGGCAGGTCGGCCGGGGTGTGGCAGGATTCATCCGCGGCCAGCGGCACCATAGGCGCCAGCCCCTCAAGTTCGCCGTCCCGGTCTGCCGGGAGGGGTTGTTCGATCAGCTCGACGCCGAGATCGGCCAGCCCCGGCAGGACGTCGGCCAGCAGCGCGCGGGACCAGGACTCGTTGGCATCGACCAGCAGTCGGGCGACGGGCGCCGCCTGCCGCACCGCCGCCACCCGGTCCACCACCGCGTGCCGGTCCAGCTTCAGCTTCAACAGCGGCTGTCCGGTTAGGGACCGTGCCGCGGCCGCCATCGCGTCCGGCGTGTCGATGCCGATGGTGACGGCCGTGACAACGGGGCCGGGCGGGGACAGGCCGGCCCGCTGCCATGCCGGGATGCCGCTCGATTTGGCTTCCAGGTCCCAGAGCGCGCCGTCGATCGCGTTGCGGGCAGCGCCTGGTGGCATTTGCCGCAGCAGGGCCTGCCGGTCCAGGCCGCTCGCGACCGCCGCCGCGACCGCATGGACCTGGGTCAGGATGCTCTCGGGCGTCTCGCCGTAGCGTGGGTAGGGGACGCACTCGCCCCGACCCGTCACGCCAGCCTCGGTGACTGTTACCACCACCACCTCGGCCGCGGTCTTGGTGCCACGCGAAATCGCGAACGGACGGCTGAGCGGCCACGTCTCGTGCCGCGCCGTGACCCGCCGGACGGTCACAGGCCGATGCAGTCCACCAGTGGCGCAACCCCGGTGCGGACCGGATCGACGCAGGGGAGGCCGAGTGCGGCGGCAGTGTCATCGAGGTAGCGTTCCGCATCACCGACCGCCAAGGCCCGGGTGTTGACGGCGAGGCCGATGCAGCGCACGGCCGGATTGGTCAGTCTGGCCGCTTCCACGTTGGCGGCAATGCATTCGGTCAGGCTCGGCAGCGCGCGGGTGGGCAGGCCGCGCATGTGGGTCCGGGTCGGCTCGTGGCACATCACCAGGACATCCGGCTGGGCCCCGTGCAGTAATCCCAGGCTCACGCCCGCGAACGAAGGGTGGAACAGGGAGCCCTGGCCCTCGATGACGTCCCAGTGGTCCGGATCGTTGGCCGGGGACAGCCATTCGGTGGCGCCGGAAATGAAATCCGCTACCACAGCATCGACGGAGACGCCGTCGCCGGCGATGAAGATGCCGGTCTGGCCGGTGGCGCAGAAAGCTGCATCCACGCCGCGGCGCTGCATCTCCTCGACCAGGGCCAGGGAGGCATACATCTTGCCGACGGAACAGTCGGTGCCGACGGTCAGCAGGCGCCGGCCCGGGCGCGGCTCGCCGGTGCCGACCGCGAACGTGCGGGTGGGATGGCGCACGTCGATCAGCCGCTTCCCCGTGGCGGCCGCGGCATCCCGCAGCGCCGGGATGGCGTCCAGCCGGTCGTGCAGGCCGCTCGCCACATCCATCCCGGCGTGCAGGGCCTCGGAGAGGGTGGCGACCCACGGCGCGGGGATCACCCCGCCGGCGTTGGCGACACCGACGATGAGGGTCCGGGCGCCGGCGCGGGCGGCCTCCGCAACAGTCATGGCCGGCAGGTCCAGTTGGGCCCCACAGCCAGGCCAGACCACTTGGCCCAGACACCAGTCCCGGCGCCAGTACAGGATACCGGCCGCCGTCTTGGCGGCCAGGGCGTCGCGCGCGTCACCTACGAAGAGCAGATATGGCGGATTGATCGACGTGGCGGACATCGGCTCTCCCTTTCCTTGACCGGCTCGGGCCAGGGCCCGGCGGGATCATGATGCCACCGGCGCCTCCCCGCAATCCCCGGCGGAGTCATCCCGGCGGCGCAGCCGGCAGGCATAGAAGCCATCCATTCCGCCCCGCTCCGAAAGGAAGCAGGGCAGGGTCCGAAGTGCACCGTCGGCGGTCACGGCTTCCGGCAACCCTGGAATCTCCGCCGGGCTGATCGGTTCCGGCGCCAGCTCGGGCAGCCGGGAAAGCTGTGCCGACATCAGGTCCGGCCCTTCCTGCGGCTGAAGGGAACAGGCGCAGTACACCACAAGTCCGCCCGGGCGCACCATGGCCACGGCTGCTGCCAAGAGCCGCGCCTGCAGCGCGACCAGTGTCGCCACATCGCCGGGCTGTTTGATCCGGGCGACATCGGGATGACGGCGAATGGTACCGGTGGCGCTACAGGGCACGTCCACCAGCACCGCGTCGGCGAGCATTGACGGGCGCCACGTCTCGGCGTCGGCGACGACCGTATCCGCGCTCAGCCCGAGCCGGTTGAGGTTCTGATGCACCAGTGCCATCCGTGCCGCCGACCGGTCCACCGCCGTGACCCGGGCGCCGGCGGCGGCGAGTTGCGCGGTCTTGCCGCCGGGGGCGGCACACAGGTCGATCACGTGGCGATCGCGCACGTCACCGAGAAGGCGCACGGGCAGGGCCGCCGCGGCGTCCTGCACCCACCAGGTCCCGGCTCCGAACCCCTCCGTCTCGGGGATCGTCCCATGGCGGTGCACCCGCACGGTCCCGGTGGGGAGGAGCATGCCGTCGACCGCCGCCGCGACCGCGGCCGCATCCGCCTTGGCCGTGAGGTCCAGCGGCGGTTCGCGCAGGTGCATCTCGGCAATCCGGCGGCACACATCCGGGCCGTAAGCCGCCTCCCAGGACCGCCACAGCCAGTCGGGTGTGTTCATGCGTGGGGCGTCGAAGCCGGTGGCCAGGGCGGCGCCGTCCCGGCCGAGCCGTCTCAGGACGGCATTGATCAACGCGAGATGACGGCCCAGTCGCCAGTGCCGCGCCAGGTTGACCGTGGTGTCCACCGCTGCGTGCGGCGGCGTGCCGAGGTGGCACAACTGGGTCACGCCGATACGGAGCAGGGTCATCACCCGGCGGTCACGGTCCGGCAGTGGGCGACGCAGGCACTGCTGGATCAGGGCGTCGATCTCGCCCAGCCGGCGCAGACTGGTGGCGACCAGGGTGAAGGCGAAAGCCCGGTCGCGCGGCGCCAGCCGGGCCTGATCGGGATGGCTCGCCAGGGCGGCATCAAAAGCCTGGTGATTGTGCAGCACCGCTTCCAGCACCGCGGCGGCCATTGCCCGGGCGTCCGGACCGGTGGCAGCGGCGGGTGTGGACCCGGGCGTATCCGCGCGGGTGTGGCTCAGCGCCTCAGCCCCATGGCCGGCCTTGGGCGCGGCCGGCCGTGACCGCCAGTTCCCGGAGTCGGCGCACGCGGTTGGCGGTGGCCGGGTGGGTGGAGAACAGGCTGTCCACCGAATGGGCGTGCAGAGGATTGATGATGAACATGTGGGCCGTGGCCGGGTTGCGCTCCGCCGCCGTGTTGTCGGTGCGCCGGGCTGCCGCGTCGATCTTTTCCAGTGCGGAGGCCAGCCACTCGGGCCGGCCGCAGATCTCCGCCCCGCCCTGGTCGGCTGAGTACTCCCGGGTGCGCGAGATCGCCATCTGCACCAGCATGGCGGCCAGCGGCGCCAGGATCATCACCAGGATGGTCCCGATCAGGCCGAACGGGCTGTTGCGGTTGCCGCCGAAAAAAAGCGCGAAGTTGGCCAGCATGCCGAGCGCACCGGCGATGGTGGCGGTCACCGTCATGGTCAGGGTGTCGCGGTTCTTCACGTGCGCAAGCTCATGCGCCATCACCCCCGCCACCTCTTCCTGGCTCAGGCTCTTGAGCAGGCCGGTGGTGGCGGCGACCGCCGCATTGTGCGGATTGCGGCCGGTCGCGAAGGCGTTGGGCTGCGGATTGTCGATAATGAACACCTTGGGCATCGGCATGCCGGCACGATGCGCCAGTTGTTCCACCAGGCCGTGGAACTGCGGCGCCGTGCGGGCATCCACCTGTCTCGCGCCGTACATCCGCAATACGACCTTGTCAGCGTTCCAATAGGCGAACAGGTTTGTGGCAACCGCAATGCCGAGCGCGATGACCATGCCGGCCTCGCCTCCGAGCAGAAAGCCGCAGACCAGGAACAAGGCGGTCAGCGCCGCAAGCAGCATCCCGGTGCGAAAGGTGTTCAACATCGTGGTGTTCCGTCCTCCAAGTCTATTGCGGTGGACATCCGCCGCAAGCCCACCCGCCGGGAACTTTAGTAGGTTCGGCCGGGCTGAGCCGCAAGGGGCACCCGGACCGGCGCCGCCGCACCACCACGCGAACGAAGGAGCGACCCCGTGATCCAGCGCAACCCCGACACCAACCGTGACCACGCCTTGCCGACCGACGATTCGGACCCGAAGACCGCCGCGACGCCAACCGGGTCCTCCGCGAACCCTTCGGCTTCGTCGGACACCGCTGCCGCCGGCCCAGACGCGAACGTGCCCACCGATCAGGTGGAGGAGATCGGCGGCCCCGACGGCCCGGATCCCACCCGCTTCGGCGACTGGGAACGCAAGGGCCGCTGCATCGACTTCTGATTCTGCCGCGCGCCGGTCCCGCTCACCCTGTCCGGTTCACTCTGTCCGGCTCAGTCTTCCCTTCGCGTGGCCGTAGCGGCTATACCATCGCCCATGGTGGACTACACCTGGGAAACTGCCGCCGGCGGTCGCTTGGTCGCCGGGATCGATGAGGCTGGGCGCGGGCCCTTGGCGGGACCTGTGGTCGCGGCCGCCGTGGTTATTCGCCGCGATTGCCTGGACCGCGCGCTGTCGCTGGGCTTCGACGATTCGAAGCTGCTGAGTGCCGATGTGCGCGAAGCATTATTTCATGTGCTCCCGGAGTGTGCCGTCATCGGTGTCGGCATGGCGGATGTGGCCGAGATCGATTCCCTCAACATCCTGGGCGCAACCTTTGTTGCCATGTCGCGCGCCGTCGAGGCCCTGGCGGTTCGTCCCGACCGGGTCCTGGTGGACGGATCCATGGCACCGTCACTGCCCTGCGCGGCCACATGCGTCGTCGGCGGTGACCGGCTGAGCCTGTCGATTGCGGCGGCTTCCATCGTTGCCAAGGTTACCCGGGACCGGATCATGCGGGATCTGGCCGTCGACTTTCCGGGCTACGGCTGGGAGCGCAACGCGGGCTACGGCACGCCGGAGCACCGGGATGCCCTCGGCCGGCTCGGCATTACACCGCATCATCGGCGGAGCTTTGCTCCGGTCCGTGAGCTACTGCTTGCCGCGTCGGACGACACGGTCAAACCGGATGACTTAGTGACGGCCGCCCGGAGTGCCGGTCCCAGATCCGGACCGGCGCCATGACCTGCTGTCACGGCGGCTCCCTACTCAGCCGCCTGTTTCCCCCGGGCGATCAGGTCGTCGTGCGCCGCCGCGATACCGGCGGCTACCTCGGCCTCGCAATGTCGGGCCAGTGCCTTGCGGCTGGAGAACGCTTCCGCGTCCACCGGCGGATGGAACCGCACCTCGACCGTGGCGCCGGGGTGGCCCAGCATCCGGATCAGGTGCGGCGCCAGGGTCATGTCGCCATACCAGCAATAGATCCCTCGGCGTGGCCCGGTGAGCGGCACCCCGGCCCGGTCCCGGGTGTAGGCGAGGGAGATGGGCTGAACCGTCACCGCCGGGCCGGTGCCGCCAGCGCTGGCGATATCCAGCAGCGATGATTTGAAGGGCGCGACGGCACTGCCGTCGGTGCTGGTCCCCTCGGGGAACAGCAGCAGGTTACCGCCCGCCGCCAGGTGATGTCGGATCGTCTCCCGCTGGACGCGCGCGCGGGCCGGTTGCCGCGACACGAAGATGGTGCCGGTCAGGCGGGCGATGATGCCGAACAGGGGCCAGTTGGCCACCTCGCTCTTGGCGACAAAGACCCCGGGAAGGCGGCGGGACAGCACCGCGATATCGAGGTACGACACATGATTGGCGACCCACAGCGTCGGCCCGCCGGCATGGGGCGTGCCGAACGCGCGGACTTGCACGCCGGCGAGCGCCAGCATGATCCGGCACCATAACACCTGGATCGGCCGGCGCAGGCCTCGGGCAGGACCGAGACAAAGCGCGTAGACCGGGATCAGCACCACATTGGCAAGCAGGAACAGCGGCAACCGGACCGCGGCGCGCAAGGCGGCCCAGAAGGCGGCCCAGAAGGGGGCCACCGGCATGGCTTCAGGAGCCCGGGTCGTCCGCCGCCGGGCGCCGGTAATGACGGTCGTACTTTTTGGTCACCTGGTCGGTCTTGACGATCATGCACACGTCAGTGGTGTTGAACTGCCGATCGACCACGGCACCGTCGCCGACGAACCCGCCCAGCCGAAGATAGCCTTTGATCAAAGGCGGCAGGTCGGCCACCACCGCCTGCACGTCGATGACCGACGGCGGCACCCGCGCCATGGGGACGTAATGGTGGTCCAGCGCCCGCGGCCGCAGTCCGCTCGGGGCGAGGTGATAGTGGTGCAGATAGGACAGCGCCGGGTCCATGGCTTCGGTGGCGACACCGGGGAAGCTTGCGCAGCCGAACAGCACGTCGATGTCATAGTGGATCACATAGGCCGCCAAGCCGCGCCACAGCAGTTGCATGACCCCGCGGCTTCGATAGCCGGGATCGACGCAGGAGCGCCCCACCTCCACCATCTCCCCCGGAAGTTCCAGCAAGGAGGAGAGATCGTATTCCTGCGCGGTGTAGAAGCCGCCCATGCGGTCCGCGACGGAGCGGCGCAGGAGCCGATACGTGCCGGCCACTGCCAAGGAGCCGTTGCTGCGGTCCGTGTCGATGACGAGAAGGTGATCGCAAATCGGGTCGAAACCATCGCAATCCAGCCGTCGCTGCCGTGCCTCCGGGCTCGGCAGGGCCATCATCTCCTCATAGAACACCCGATAGCGCAGCGCCTGGGCCGCTTCGACTTCGGCCGGCGATTCCGCCAAGCGGATCAGGAAATTGTTGACGTGGAGCGGCTCCAAATCGCGCTTGTGCTCCGCTTCGAGCAATTCCATGGTGGTTTCAACCATCCCGCTTCGGGCGGCAAGGCCGTCCCCAAGCCATTACCTATTGCAGACGGGTCAAGCGGCTTCAAGCGGAATCGACCGCGTCTGCCGGCCGGAAAACCCGCGGCGCGTCTATCGTGTCGGCACCGGTTCCGGCCCGGAATAATCGTAGAAGCCGCGTCCGACCTTGCGACCAAGCCATCCGGCCTCGACGTATTTAACCAGTAGCGGGCACGGCCGGTACTTGGTATCGGCCAAGCCCTCGTGCAGGTTGTGCATGGCGCCGAGACAGGTGTCGAGCCCGATGAAATCAGCCAGTTCCAGCGGCCCCATCGGGTGATGGGTGCCAAGCTTCATGGCAGTGTCGATGCTGGTGACCGATCCCACCCCTTCATACAGGGCGTAGATCGCTTCGTTGATCATCGGCATCAAGATGCGGTGGACGATGAAGGCGGGGAAATCCTCCGCGCTGATCGGTGTCTTCCGCAACGACAGGATGAAGTCCCGGACCGTGCGGAAGGTCTCCTCGCTGGTGGCGATACCGCGGATCAGTTCCACCAGCTCCAGTTTCGGCACGGGGTTCATGAAGTGAGTGCCGAGGAAGCGGGGAGCTCGGCCGGTCTGTGCCGCGAGCCGCGTGACCGACAGCGTCGAGGTGTTGGTGGTGATGATGGCATCGGCCGGGAGCACCTCGCACAGCTTGGCGAGGATGGCACGCTTGACCGATTCGTCCTCGAACGCCGCCTCGATCGCCAGCTGGCAGTCACGGAATCCGTCGAAGCCGAGACCGGTACTGATGCGGGACCGGGCCGCCCGGGCCTCCTCCGCGGTCAGCCGCTCCTTCTCGACGGCGCGGTCCAGGTTCTCCGCGATGGCCTGGAGCGCGGTATCCAGCTTCTCCTCGCTGATGTCGACCAGGTAAACCGTGTACCCGGCCACCGCCAGTACCTCGGAGATGCCGGTCCCCATCTGGCCCGCGCCGACGATGCCGACCTTGCGGATCTCCATCGGCCACATCCCTGCCGGCAAGGCCTGCGTCAGGTGTCCAGTGCGGCGGTCAATTCCGGGATCACCTGGAACAGGTCGCCCACCAAGCCATAGTCCGCCACCTGAAAGATGGGAGCTTCCTCGTCCTTGTTGATGGCCACGATCACCTTGCTGTCCTTCATCCCGGCCAGATGCTGGATCGCCCCGGAAATACCCACCGCGATATAGAGTTCCGGCGCCACGACCTTGCCGGTCTGACCGACCTGATAGTCGTTCGGCACGAAGCCCGCATCGACCGCCGCCCGCGAGGCGCCCACCGCGGCACCGAGCTTGTCGGCCAGTGCCTCCAGCATCGGGAAGTTATCGCCGCTCTGCATGCCGCGGCCGCCGGACACGACCACGCGGGCGCTGGTCAGCTCCGGCCGTTCGCTCTTGGTGAGTTCCTGGCCGACGAAACTGGACAGTCCGGGGTCTTCGGCCGGTTCCACCGACTCGATGGCAGCGGAGCCACCTTCCATCGCGGCGGCCTCGAAGCCGGTGCCTCGGACCGTGATCACCTTGATGGGATCGACGCTTTCGACGGTGGCAAGCGCATTGCCGGCATAAATCGGGCGGACGAACGTGTCCGGCCCTTCGATTTCGCTGATGTCCGAGATCGCTGCAACATCCAGCAACGCCGCCACCCGCGGCAGCAGGTTCTTTCCAAAGGTGTTGGCCGGGGCCAGCACGTGGCTGTAGCCGGGCGCCAGCTTGACGATCAGGGGCGCCAACGTCTCGGCCAGCGCATGGCCGTAGATCGGTGCATCCGCGACCAGCACCTTCGCGACACCGGCCACCTTGGCCGCCTGTTCGGCGACCGCACCGCAGTCGCTGCCCGCGACCAGAACGGCGACGTCGCCAAGCTTGGTGCCCGCCGTGACCGTGTTGAGGGTTGCGGCCTTGAGGGCCTGGTTGTCGTGATCGGCGATGACAAGGACGCTCATCAGATGACCTTCGCTTCGTTGCGCAGTTTATCCACCAGCTCGGCGACGCTGCCGACTTTGACGCCGCCCGCGCGCACCGGCGGTTCAGCGACCTTGATCACCTTCAAACGCGGGGCGGGATCGACTCCGACATCAGCGAGCTTCACCGTCTCGATCGGTTTCTTTTTGGCCTTCATGATGTTGGGCAGCGACGCGTAGCGCGGCGTGTTGAGACGCAGATCCGCCGTCACCACGGCCGGCAGGTTGACGATCACGGTCTCGAGCCCGCCATCGATCTCCCGCACCACTTCCAGTTTGCCGTCCGCGACCGTGACCTTGGACGCGAAAGCACCCTGGGACCAGCCCAACAGCGCCGACAGCATCTGCCCTGTCTGGTTGGAGTCGTCGTCGATGGCCTGCTTGCCAAGCACGACGAGATCCGGGCTTTCTTTCTCGACCAGCGCCTTGAGAGTCTTGGCGACGGCGAGCGGCTGCAGATCCTGGTCCGTCTCAACCAGAATGCCGCGGTCGGCGCCCATGGCAAGGGCGGTGCGGATGGTCTCCTGGCACTGGGGTACACCGATGGAAACGGCAACGATCTCCTTGACCGTGCCGGCTTCCTTGAGGCGGACGGCCTCTTCCACGGCGATTTCATCGAACGGGTTCATGGACATCTTCACGTTGGCCGTTTCGACCCCGGAGTTGTCCGACTTGACCCGGATTTTGACGTTGTAATCAATGACGCGTTTGACTGCGACCAGAACTTTCATGGGTGACCCGCCATTCCTCCTCAGGGCGCGGCAGAACCCGGCCTCGGGCCCGCCATCTTGTTACCAACCCCCTGAATGACAAGCAAAATTCAGTCACGAACCGGGGGCGGCTCTCTTGCCAGCACACTAAGGGGCCCCGTTCGGGAGGTCAAGCCCGCCGGCGCGCCACCCGGCGCGCATCGATCGTCTTGAAAATGTCACAATCGCGATGAAGCATCGCGTCGGCACCCCCGGAGTGGGGCATTTTGCACCACCACGTGCGGGGGCCGGGCTCGCCGGTCGGCGAGATCCATGCAAACCACCACCGAAACATTGATCTGGGAGGAAAGATTATGAAGATCAGAGGTTTATCCATGGCTTTGGCGGTGCCGCTGGTGGCCATGGCGGGGCACGGGTTGGCCTCCGACTACGGCACCCCGGAAGAGGCCCGGGCGATGCTGGAAAGCACTGTAGCGATGCTGCAGGCGGACAAGGTCGGCACGCTCGCCATGATCAACGCTGGCGAGATCATGGACCGCGACCTCTACCCGTACTGCGGCGGGCCGGACGGCATGTTCACCGCCCACCCCAATCAGGAACTGCTCGGCAGGAGCCTGCGCGACCTCGAAGACAAAGAGGGCACGGCCTTCGGTGAAACGCTCTATGCCGAAGCGGCGGAGGGCGACATCGCCGAAGTGCCGTACATGTGGCCGCGTCCGGGTGAGACCGAACCGGTGCAGAAAGTGGCCTACGTCACTCAGGTTGACGATCAGGTCTGCGCGGTCGGCTATTACGAGGACTGACCCCGGGCGACCGGTACGCACCGCGTGATCAGGCAGGCCGCCCCGGGGGCCCCGGGGCGGCCTATTTTCGTTCGGCTCTTTCGGCGGTCGCCTGTGAGCCTTCGTCTGCGCCACTCGCGCTGGTATCGGCCGCGGTGGCGGTGGCCAGGGGCGACAGCGCCAGATCCTTGACCGTTCGCTTGTCGAGTGCGTGTTCGACCGCTCGGTCGATGGCTGTCTGCAATCCTTCGATGGCCGGGTCGCGCGGCAGCCAGCCGTACCCCCCGCTGGCCCCGTCGTCGGCCGTGCGGACAGCGTCGAGCACGGCTGTCAGGGCGGTCGCGTCCGGCGGTCTGGCCGGCACGTAGGCGGATGGCACCGTATTCGCCACCGGTGCAATCAGTCCGGCGGATTCCAGCGCACCGACCACGCCGGCCAGCGCATGCCGGGGCACGTGAAGCCGGACGGCGAGCCGCTCCAGCGTCCAGGGTGGCTTGCCGAGGTAGGCGCTTTGCCCGACTAGGTGGACGACCGACAGCGCCAGGCGTTCCTTGAGGCGATTGCTGAGCACCAGGCTCGGCCGATCCCGGGTCACGAAATCCGGGTTCTGATGGTGAAAGGCGATACTGCCGCCGGCCAGGACCACCAGCCAGGTCACATAGAACCAGATGAGAAACAGGATCATGGCGGCAAACGCAGAATAGATGGCGGCATATTGGGTGGAGGTGGCCACGAATGCGGCAAACAGCTGCCCGGCGATGAGCCACACCACACCGGCGACGCTCCCGCCAAGCAGGGCCGCGCCGAACCGCACCCGTGTGTTGGGCATGACGAGGTAGAGAACGGTGAAGGCCAGGATGACGAGGACGTAGGGAGCGAGGTTCGTCGCCCAGGCGGCCACCGCACCGATCCCGGGCATTTCCACCACCGCATCATAGGCCGGCGTATCGGTGACCCGGGTGGCAATGGCGATGGCCAGAAAAACCAGGACCGGGCCGATCAGCAGGATGCTCAGGTAGTCGCTGAATCGGCGGGTTAATGGCCGCTCTTCTCGAATGTGCCAGATGTAATTGAACGAACTCTCGATCTTCTGCATGAGTGCGATGACGGTGTAGAACAGGAACGCGAGGCCGACCGCGCCCAGCACGCCGACCTGCATCCTGTCGACGAAATCGATCAGGCGTTCGGTCACGTCGGCGCTGGCCTCCGGCCCCAGGGGTTCCAGCAGACCCAGCAGCAGCGGCTCCATCTGCCCGTGCACGCCGAACCCCTTGAGCACCGAGAACGAGAGGGCCAGGAGCGGAACAAGGGACAGAAGCGACGTGTAGACCAGGCTGGTGGCGCGCAGCGGCAACGCGCCTTCCTGGATGTCGCGGGCCACCACCCACACCAGCCGTAAGGTGCCGAGAGCGCTTCGCTGCCAACCGGGCAGGCCGTCGATATCGGTGTCCCAGATCAGCCGGGTCAGGCGGTCGACAATCGGCATGACAGGGTCCTTTCCCACATGGGGCGTCAATCCAACAGAGCGTAGCCGATCACAAGCAGGATGACGCCCAGAACGACACGATACACCACGAACGGCGTGAAGGTCGCACGGCGCAGCCACGCCATCATCACCGCGATCGCCACCAGGGCCGAGACGAAGGCCAGTGCCATGGCCATGATGACGGCCCCGGTGAGTTGGGCATCGCCGGCGGCATAAAGGTCAGCACCTTGCAAAACACCCGCCCCCAGAATCGTCGGCATGGATAGAAGCAAGGCGAAGCGCGCGGCATCGGTACGCTCGATGCCGAGCATGCGCGCGGCGGTCATGGTGATGCCCGACCGGCTGGTCCCCGGGATCAGGGCCAGCATCTGGGCGAAACCGATGAAGACTGCATCGCGAAGCTTCAGGTCAGGAAGCTGGCGAAGGGTCCCCGCCCAGCGGTCGGCGACGTACAGCAGAATGCCGAACCCCAGGGTGGTCCAGCCGATGACCCGGATATCGCGGAACGCCTCCAAGAGCCGCCCGTCCAGGAGAAAGCCGGCAATCACCACCGGAATGGTCCCGGCAATGACGAGACCCACCAGAACCCCGTGCGCGGTCAGCCGACCGCGTACGAGGTCCAACAACCCGGCCAGCATGGCGACGACGTCGCGCCAGAAGTACACCAGCACCGCCCCGAGGGAGCCGACATGAACGGCCACGTCCAGCAGCAGCCCCTGATCGGGCCAGCCGAACACGACCGGCACCAGGATGAGGTGGGCCGACGAGCTGATCGGCAAAAACTCCGTGATGCCTTGCACGATCGCAAGGACAACAAGATGGATCGTGGCCACGGCGCTGCATCTCCATATGCTGTGGCGGGGCGGTTGGGCGTGTGAATCGGGTCTGGCCTGCGAAAGAATCGGTTGCCCGGACGTTTTGACCTTGTATTTTCCCGCGTCGGCACTGATTCTCTTTGTGCTCGGGGAAAGAACCGGCCACACAGAACGGGCTGGACCCCATCGGCTTGCGCTCGACGCGACCGGTGGCGTGTTGGAAGGAACGGCGACCGAGGACCCGCGAAGACTGAAGCGGTGTCCAGCCCGGCGCTATACCACATTCGAGGGGTTTTGGGATTGGGGATCTGCGCATGAGCCCGCATGCCTTGCCGACGACCACGCAGGGGCTGTACGACCCGTCAAACGAGCACGATGCCTGCGGTATCGGATTCGTGGCCAACATCAAGAACCACAAGAGTCACGACATCGTCGCTCAGGGTCTTCAAATCCTCGTTAATCTTCACCATCGCGGCGCCGTGGGGGCGGACCCCCTGGCCGGCGACGGTGCCGGCATTCTGGTGCAGGTACCCGACGCATTTCTGCGCGAGGAATGCGCCGCCGCCGGGTTCGACCTGCCGGATGTGGGTGACTACGCCGTCGGCATGGTCTTCCTTCCGCGCGAGCGGTCAACACAGGAACACTGCTTCGCCGCATTTGCCCGGGTGGTGGCGGAGGAAGGGCAGGAACTGCTGGGCTGGCGCGACGTGCCCACGGACAATTCCGTCCTCGGGTTCAGCGTCAAGCCGATCGAGCCGGTGATCCGTCAGGTGTTCATCAAGCGCGGCGCCGGCTGCCCGGACGCCTCGGCATTCGAACGGAAGCTGTTCGTGATCCGCAAGGTGGTCCATCATGCCATCTGGGATCAGGATCTGCCGCAGCGGGACTGGTTTTACATCGTCTCCCTGTCGACGCGGACGCTCAACTACAAGGGGATGATCCTCGCCGGCAACATTGCCACCTACTTTCCAGACTTGCGCGATCCGCGGCTTGTGTCGGCGCTCGCCCTGGTTCACCAGCGTTTCTCCACCAACACATTCCCTTCGTGGAAGCTGGCGCAGCCGTTCCGCTATCTGTGCCACAACGGCGAAATCAACACGTTGCGCGGCAACATCAATTGGATGCAGGCGCGCCGGCATTCCATGAAGTCGGCTTTGCTCGGCGACGATCTGGCCAAGCTGTGGCCCTTGATCGGGGACGGCGTGTCGGACTCGGCGGTGTTCGACAATGCGCTCGAGCTGCTGGTGGCGGGTGGCTACTCCCTCAGTCACGCGATGATGCTGATGATCCCGGAAGCTTGGGATGACAACCCGCTGATGGATGAAAAGCGGCGCGCGTTCTACGAGTATCACGCCGCCCTGATGGAGCCCTGGGACGGGCCGGCCGCGGTCGCGTTCACCGACGGGCGGCAGATTGGCGCCACGCTGGACCGCAACGGGTTGCGTCCGGCCCGCTGGGTCCTTACCGACGACGACGTGGCGGTGATGGCGTCCGAAGTAGGGGTGCTGCCAATCTCTGAGGAGAAAATCGTCAAGAAGTGGCGTCTGCAGCCCGGCAAGATGTTTCTGATCGACCTGGAGCAGGGCCGCATCATTGAGGATGAGGAGCTTAAGGATACGCTCGCGTCCTCGAAGCCGTATCAGCAGTGGCTGGACGCGACCCAGACCAAGGTTTCGAGCCTGCCGCACGAGGTCGGGCCGATGGCGCCGGACCCGGTCACCCTGCTCGACCGGCAGCAGGCGTTCGGCTACACACAGGAGGATCTGCGCTTCTTCCTGGCCCCCATGGCCATCACCGGGCAGGAGCCGGTGGGCTCCATGGGCCGCGACACGCCGCTCGCGGTGCTGTCCGACCGGCCGAAGCTGCTTTACGATTACTTCAAGCAGTGCTTCGCCCAGGTCACCAACCCGCCGATCGATTCGATCCGGGAAGAGCTGGTGATGTCGCTGGTCACGTTGATCGGACCGCGCCCGAACCTGTTAGAGCCGGAGGGGGCCGCCGGGCACCGCCGTCTGGAGGCGCATCAGCCGATCCTGTCCAACGTGGACCTCGAACGGATCCGCCGGATCGAGAACCATATGGATCGGGCCTTTCGCACCCATACCCTCGACATCTGCTATCCCGCCGAGGACGGCGCCGCCGGCCTCGAACCCGCCCTGAACCGTATTCTCGCGGAGGCGGAAGCGGTGGTGCGCCGAGGCAGCAACATCATTATCCTCTCCGACCGTGCCATTGGCCCGGACCGGATTGCGGTGCCGGCGCTGCTCGCCACCGCGGGCGTGCATCATCACCTGATCCGCGAGGGATTGCGGACCGAGGTGGGTCTTGTCGTGGAGACGGGGGAAGCCCGCCAGGTCCACGATTTCTGTCTGCTCGCCGGTTATGGCGCGGAGGCGATCAACCCGTATTTGGCCTTCGATACCATCGCCGGCATGCGCGGCGAGTTTCCGCCGGGCCTGTCCGAAGAGGATGCCTACAAGGCTTACGTTAAGGCCGTGTGCAAGGCGATGCTCAAGGTCATGGCCAAGATGGGCATATCCACTTACCAGTCATACTGCGGCGCGCAGATTTTCGATGCGGTGGGTCTGTCCAGGCGATTCGTCGACACCTATTTCGCCGGCACCCATACCGCGGTGGAAGGCATCGGCCTCGCCGAGATCGCAGAGGAGACGGTGCGCCGGCACCGCGCGGCCTTCGGGGACGATCCCACCTTGCGGCGGGCGCTCGACGTGGGTGGGGACATGGCGTTCCGGCTGCGCGGCGAGGAGCATGTCTGGAAACCGGAGACCATTGCGCTGCTGCAGCACGCGGTGCGTTCCGCCGATTACAAAAAGTTCAAGGCCTACACAGGCAAGATCAATGACCAGCAGCGCAAGCTCCGCAACCTGCGCGGCCTGTTCGAGTTCAAGCGGACGGCCGAGCCGGTGCCGCTGGACGAGGTCGAGTCGGTGAGCGAGATCGTCAAGCGGTTCTCGACCGGCGCCATGTCGTTCGGCGCGATCTCGTGGGAAGCCCACACCACGCTCGCCATCGCCATGAACCGCGTCGGCGGCAAGTCCAATACCGGCGAAGGCGGCGAAGAGGCGGAGCGGAACGAACTGCTGCCCGGTGGCGATTCCATGCGCTCGGCCATCAAGCAGGTGGCCTCCGGTCGGTTCGGCGTGACCGCGGAGTACCTGGTCAATGCCGACGATATCCAGATCAAGATGGCGCAGGGGGCCAAGCCCGGCGAGGGTGGCCAGCTGCCCGGCCACAAGGTGGATGACTGGATTGCGCGGGTGCGTCATTCCACCCCGGGCGTGGGCCTGATCTCGCCGCCGCCGCACCATGACATCTATTCCATCGAGGACTTGGCGCAGCTCATCCACGACCTCAAGAATGTCAACCCGGAAGCCAGGATCAGTGTCAAGCTGGTATCCGAGGTGGGCGTCGGGACCGTCGCCGCCGGTGTGGCCAAAGCCCACGCCGACCACGTGACGATCGCCGGGTTCGAGGGTGGTACCGGCGCGAGTCCGCTCACCTCCATTCATCATGCCGGCTCGCCGTGGGAGATCGGCTTGGCCGAAACCCACCAGACCTTGGTGCTCAACGACCTCCGAGGCCGCATCGCGGTGCAGGTGGATGGCGGCATGCGCACCGGTCGGGATGTGGTGGTGGGGGCCATGCTCGGTGCCGACGAGTTCGGTTTCTCCACGGCCGCCTTGATTTCCGCCGGCTGCATCATGATGCGCAAGTGTCACCTCAACACCTGCCCGGTGGGGGTGGCGACCCAGGATCCGGAGTTGCGCAAGCGGTTCACGGGCACCCCGGACCATGTGGTCAATTTCATGGTGTTCATCGCCGAGGAGGTGCGTGAACTGATGGCCGAGCTGGGGTTCCGCACCATCAACGAAATGATCGGGCGGACCGACCGGTTGGAGATGCGCCCGGCGCTGGACCACTGGAAGGCGAAAGGGCTCGACTTCTCCCGCATCTTCTACATGGTGGATGCTCCGGCGGACGTGGCCCGCTTCAACAGTGCGGCCCAGGATCACGGGCTGGACAAAGCGCTGGACCACGAACTGATCGCCCAGGCCCGGCCGGCTTTGGAGTCGCGCCAGCCGGTGCGTATTGATTTGCCGATCCGTAACGTCAACCGTACCGTCGGCGCCATGCTGTCCGGGGAATTGGCCAAGCGTTACGGCCACGCCGGGTTGCCCGAGGACACGGTTCACATCAAGTTCACAGGCACGGCGGGGCAGAGCTTCGGCGCATTCGTGGCCCGCGGTGTCACCCTGGAGCTCGAGGGGGATGCCAACGACTACGTGGGCAAAGGCCTCTCCGGCGGCCGGCTGATCGTCTATCCGGCCAAGTCGAGCCCGATCGAGCCGCATGACAACATCGTTATCGGCAACACGGTGCTGTACGGCGCCATTGCCGGCGAGGCGTTTTTCCGCGGCGTGGCCGGCGAGCGGTTCGCCGTGCGCAATTCGGGGGTGCACGCGGTGGTCGAGGGCGTCGGCGACCACGGCTGCGAATATATGACCGGCGGTTGCGTGGTGGTGCTGGGCGGCACCGGACGCAATTTCGCCGCCGGCATGAGCGGCGGCGTCGCCTATGTGCTGGACGAGGACGGGCAGTTCCACCGGCGCTGCAACCTCGCCATGGTCGAACTGGAACCGATCGCTCAGGAGGATGACTGGCTGGAGACACTGGCCCATCAGGGCGGCGATCTGGAAACCCATGGCCGGGTCGAGGTCCTGCACGACATGACCCGCTTCGATGCCCAGCGGCTTTACGGATTGATTGACAAGCATCGCCGCTACACCGGCAGTCGCCGCGCCGCCGCCATACTGGCTGAGTGGGATCATTACCTGCCCCGCTTCGTCAAGGTGATGCCGGTCGATTACCGGCGTGCTTTGGAGCAGATGCAGGCGCGCTGGCAGGCCACCGAGCGGACCGGCATCAGCGTCGCCGTCGGCATGTAGGGCGTCTGACAAGGGACTAGGACGAGACCATGGGTAAGCCGACCGGTTTCAAGGAAATCCCCCGCCACGATCGGCGCTACGCGCCGATCGAGGAACGGGTGCGACACTGGCGGGAATTCGTCATTCCGCTGAACGACACCGAACTCGCTCGACAGGGAGCGCGGTGCATGGACTGCGGCATTCCCTATTGTCACGAGGGCTGCCCGGTCAACAACATCATCCCCGACTGGAATGACTTGGTTTACCGCCACGACTGGCGGCAGGCGCTGGACGTGCTCCACTCCACCAATAACTTCCCCGAATTTACCGGACGGATCTGTCCCGCCCCGTGCGAGGCGGCGTGCACGCTCAACATCACCGACGAGCCGGTGACCATCAAGACCATCGAGTGCGCCATCATCGACAAGGGTTGGGAGGAAGGCTGGGTCCTGCCGGAGATCGCCAGCCACCGCACCGGCAAGCGCATCGCCGTGGTCGGCTCCGGCCCGGCCGGCTTGGCTTGCGCCCAGCAACTGGCCCGTGCCGGCCACTCCGTGGTGGTGTTCGAAAAGCAGGACCGCATTGGCGGTCTGCTGCGGTATGGGATCCCCGATTTCAAGATGGAGAAATACCACATCGACCGGCGGATGGCGCAGATGCAGGCGGAGGGGGTGGAATTTCGCCCGAACACCCAAATCGGGCTGCACATTTCGCCGCGCACACTGGTCGAGGATTTCGATGCCTTGGTGCTGGCGGCCGGCGCCGAGCACCCCCGCGACTTGAGCGTGCCGGGACGAGAGCTTGCCGGCACCCACTTCGCCATGGACTTTCTGGTCCAGCAGAACGCTCGCATCGCCGGCATCCCGGTGCCGGACGACAAGGCGATCCTCGCCACTGACCGGCACGTGGTGGTGATCGGCGGCGGCGATACCGGCTCCGACTGCGTGGGTACCTCGGTGCGCCAGGGCGCGGCTTCCGTGACCCAGCTGGAGATCATGCCGCGGCCGCCGGAGCGGGAAAACAAGGATCTCACTTGGCCGCACTGGCCACTCAAGTTGCGCACCTCCACCTCCCATGAGGAGGGCTGCGAGCGGGACTGGGCGGTAACCTCGAAGGCGCTCTCGGGCAGCAATGGCACGGTTGAACGCTTGCACCTGGCCCGTCTCAACTGGGTACCCGATGACAACGGCCGCTGGTCGATGCAGGAAGTGGCGGACAGCGAGTTCACCATTCCGGCCGATCTCGTGCTGCTGGCCATGGGGTTCATTCATCCCGTGCATGATGCTCTGGTGACCGAATTGGATGTGGCCCTGGACGATCGCGGCAACGTCAAGGCCGACACCGAGGCCGATCCGGGTTCCTACCGCACCAACCTCGATAAGGTGTTCACGTGCGGTGACATGCGGCGTGGTCAGTCACTGGTGGTGTGGGCAATCCGCGAGGGGCGGCAGTGCGCCCGTTCGGTCGATCAGTTCCTGATGGGGCACAGTGACCTGCCGCGGTAGGGCAGGGTGTCTGAGGACACACTATAGATAAGGACAGGGATCATGATCGTGTTCGATCTTCGCTGTGAGCGGGGTCACGCCTTCGAGGAGTGGTTTGCCAGCCGGGCCGAGTATGATGCCAAGGCTGCCGCGGCAGCCATCGCCTGCCCGACCTGCGGCGATGTCCATGTGACCCGGTCGCTGTCGGCACCGCGCATCAACGGCGGGGCTTCGGCCCCCGCCCCGGCCGGGCCATGCGGGCTGCCGGCCTGTGCCGGCGGGACTTGCCAAGCCGCGATGGCACCACGCTAACCCGGACGCATGCACCCGTCGGACCCGCCCCGCCAAACGGGGACCGCGATGAGGTCGCGACCATGCCGCTCTGGCTGATTCTGGGCGGCCTGAACGGCCTGATCGCCGTGGCGGCGGGCGCCTATGGCTGGCACGGGCTGGGCGGCGATCCGATGTTCATGATGGCCGCGGACTATCAACTCGCCCATGCCCTGGCGCTGACCGGCGTTGCTTGGCTCGCGAGCGTGGCGACCGGGCCGCAGGGGGTGCTCGTGCATCTGGCCGGGGCTGCCTTCGCTCTCGGCATTCTACTATTTTCCGGCACGCTGTATGCCCTGGCACTCACCGCCAGCGTGCCGGTGACCGGCGCGGCACCGCTGGGTGGTGTGTTGCTGATGGCCGGTTGGCTGCTCCTGATGGTGATCGGCGCGCTGAAGATCCGCAGCCGGAGGGGATAGCCGAGGGGCGTCTTTCCGCGTCAATCAGATCGCGACGCAGACCTTGCCGAAGTGC
>REEP01000015.1 GCA_007695045.1 Rhodospirillales bacterium
GCTTCGACCAGCCGCTTCGTTTCCTGCGTCTCGTCCGACTTATTGAATGCGTCGCCCAGCGCGCGCGCATGGGCGCGCAGCCGGCGGCGCAACTCCTTCTCTCCATCATTCAGGTAAGCGGGCGCCTTGCCGGCCGCCACGCCGAGGCGCTGGATTGCATCGCCCGCGCCTTCCTCGGCGATGATGCGTGCGTCCTTGACCGTCTTTTCGAGCGTACGGCGCAGAGCGGTGGGGAGATACTGGTTCGTCATGCGTCACACCTTCGGGATCACGGGACCGCCGCCAAGCGCCTTGGCGATACGCTCGCGGACCTTGACGAGCCAGTCGTCCAGCTCCGCCTCGCTCTTCAGCAGCGCGCCCGGCAGGTTCACGGCGCGCGCCTTGGGCTCCAGCAACGCGGCGGCGGCGGCCAGCGCATCCTCGATGCGCGCCGGCAGCGCCTTCACCATGTTCTCCCATTCCGACAGGCCGCGCTTTGACAGCGCTTCGGCGATCGCCTGCGGCGTATCCACCGCGGGCTTGTCCACCATCAGCAGCCCGCATTCCTGGCGGATGCTGTGCTTCTGTTCCGGGGACAGCTTCGCCCAGGTCGGATCGTCGGCAAGCCGCTGCTCGCCCTTCTGCCACGCCGACTCCCAGGCCGCATGAGCGGCGTTCAGCTTCGCCCGCAACGTGTCCGCCGCCGCAGAGATCAAGGGCGGCACCGGATCGGGGTCGGCGAGCAACCGCCGGCCGTCCCGCAGATCGTCGAGATCGCCCTGTTGTTCCGTGGCGCCCAAGGCGACCAGACGTTCCGCCAAGCGCCAGTTGGGCAGTCGGTCGCCGATCTTCTGCGCGGCCGCCTTCCATGCCTTCAGCTTGTCGCGCAATGTCGCCGCGTCAGCCGCCAGCGCGGCAAGCAGGTCGTTGCCCGAGAGGCTCTTGTAGGAAGCGATGTTGGGTACCGTTTCCGGCTCCGGCGCGGGCGGTTCGCCACCGGACTGTCGGGCCGCCGTTTCGAGGCGTTCGAGAAGCGCCGTCAAAACCAGATGCTCCTGGTTGTTCTCGAAGGCGATGCCCGCGTCGGTCAGCAGACCGCGCACCGGCATGCGCTGCGCGATGGTGATGATCGTCGTCTCGCCGCGCAAGGTGCAGGTGCCAAGCTTCTGACGCGGCAGATCGGGAAGCGAAGCGGGCTTCCCATCGTCGCCGGTAACGCGCACCAGACCCGCATTAGCGAGGACGATGAGCGCACCATCGACGGTGTCCTGCGACCAGCCATAAGGGGGGCTGGTAAACTTCGAGCGCAGGTCCGAACCTTTCCGGCCGGGGCCGAGTTCGGCCACCAACACCTTGCACACCGCGTGGTTCTGCGGGGCGCCGGCATGGTCCACCGCCTTCATGGCATCCGGGTCCTTGCGCATCGCCCGGTCGCGCACCTTGTTCCAGCCCGGATGGTCGCCATCGGCAAACTGCGGATAGAGGCGGGCAAGCGCGTTGGTTGCCCCTTCCTTTACCGCTTCGCCTGGCGCGCCCGCGATCAGCTTGCCGCCCGCCTGATAGACCCGGGCCTGCGCCACCGCTTCGCGGACGATCTCCTTGGCCGCGGACTGCGCCTTGTTCGCGCGGGATTGCATGGCGGACTGGGCCTCACGTCCGGCGTCCGTCTGCGGTACCCCGCGAACCTGCAGGACGTGCTCGGCGGCGCGCCACGTCGTCAGCGCTGTCGTTAGCTCGTTATCGCGTGTCGGATGACGCGGGATAAGCAGATGGACGGAAGGATCCGATGTCGATGCGGCCGCGATGTCCTTCTCCACCGTCGTCAGATCTTCGTTCCACCCGCTCCTGAGCCGCAAGGGAATGCCATCCGCCGGAGCCTTGTCGTCAGGACGCAGTCGGTGGATGCGCCGTTGTTGACGGCTGGAGCCGTGTGTCACACTGGCGGCGCCTGCCAAGGCGGTCTCGATCGCCTCGTCGAGCAGCTCGCGTCGTGACCGGGTGAGCCCCGACTGATCGGCCAGGATGGCCTTCTCTTCGCTGCGATAGGCGGATTCCCATTCCGCGCTCTCTTTCGTCTGCAAGCGCCATTCACCGCCGACCTCGATCACCGCCCCGTCGGCCTGAAGCTCCTGCAGCAGCTCGGGCACCTTGCGGCGCAGCTCATCCTCGCCGGCAAGATCGACGATCATCAGGTCGGCGATGGTCTCCGCCTTCGCACGTACGCCGTGATGGTCCGCCTCCGGCGCGATGCGCCCCAGCATGTAGACCAGCATGAGGATGCGCGCTTTTAACTGATCCTTGTCCGATCCACCACGCAGGGCTTCGATGCGGTTTCGCGTCTCGCCGGGCAGAAGCCCGGCGTTGTACGCCTCGGTCGAGAACCGCCCATAGAGGAAATCGACCGGCACGGCGTGACCCAGCGGTTTGTTGCCATAGGTGCGGGCCGCATCCAGCGTGGTGCGCAGTTGTCCCCGTAGAGTGCCGCCAAGTCCCGTGCGGTCGAGCTCGCGCAGGATGCGCTCCCACACGCGGCGACGGGAAGGAAGCAGCGGCCAGTCGAGTACCGCTTCGTCGTCGTCCTGCACCGTATGCGCCAGACGGCTGCCATGAAGGTGCCGGCTGATCTCACCTGCATTGGTGTTCAACATGGCGCGAATAGGCTTGTCCGCGCCCGTTTTCTTTCGCAGGACGGTCTGGCGAATAACCGCATCGACATCCGCTTCTCCGAGCGCGATTTGGACGGGGAACCGATCGAGAAGCTTTTGCAGGTCCTGAACGTCGCTCAGTGCCTGTTGGCCGGTCGCGACCAGAAGCACGCGTCCGTTGAACCGCCCGGCCAGCCGTTCGGCAATCGTCTGGATCTTCAGCGTCAGGCCGGGATCTTGCCGGATGAACTGCTGCACTTCGTCAAGCACGATCAGCGTCAATGGCAACTCGGTTCGACCCAGCATGAGCGCTCGCCGAACCATCGTTTCGAGGAGATCGACAGTGACCGCTGGCGGCTCGGGGAACTGCGAACGGAGCAGCCCGCTGAGGTCCTTTGGCGAACCCGCCAGGTCTGGCTTGGCTTTCAGCACGGCGGCGCCGAAGCGGGGCGACAGAATGAAGTTGCGGATGTCGATGTCGAAGGTGCTGCCCAGCGCCTCGCGTACGCTGTCCAATATGCCGAGATCAGCGAGCCAGAACGCAACCTGGGCCGCGCGCAAATCGGTTGGTAATCCAACTGCCCGTAGCGCAATGCCAAGCGTGGCCTCCGCCGGATCGGACGGACCGGTGCCAAGCGTGTCACCCGCCGCCACAACCCCGCCCGCGCGCTTTGCCGCGATGCGCAGCTCTTTCAACGGCGCAGCTACTTCCGGCGGCAAATGATGAATCAACCCTTCGGCTGTGGCCCCGTCCGGAAACTCCAGGTTGGTCCACAAAGCTGCGAGCATGCTCGCAAGGTGGGACTTGCCGGAGCCGTAGAAGCCGGAAATCCACACCGCAGGAGCACTGCCGCCTCGACCGACAGATCCGAGGAAGGCCTCTAGGATGCGCGAAAGCCCGTTGGCGTAGGCGCCGTCGCAGACGAAGGTGGCAAGCTCTCCACGCAGCGTTTCCAATGCTTCCGAAGTGGGCGGAAACGAAGTCTTGGCGACTCCCTGATTGGCCAATCTGTATTCGGCCGGATCGGTATGGAAGGTATCCCGGTTGAGCATGGCGTTGCCCCTCACAATGCGTTGTCAGCCGGAATCGGGATGGCGTGATAATTCCATCCGTCCCGTGCATCGAGCAGACGGTACACGCCGGCGGAATGCTTTCCGGGGAATCCGACAAGGAGCCGGCCCGGGATGGAGTCCGCCACGCGACTGATCAAGCGTGAGACGCGCGTGATACCGAACAGCGCACCGCAGCCGTCCACAGCCAGGATGTCATTTGCGGTGCAGGAGCGCAGATTATCCTTCAGTTCGTTTACGATACCGTTCTCAACCTCAGGCAGGAGCCCTCGTAGTTCGGCCGGTTGCTCGACCAGGGCATCGAAAAATTCATGCCGCCCGATCCAGGCGCCGAACCAATCCGAGAGGGAGACTTGTCGCCAACCGTGCCCGGCCTTGAGCGTCGCATGCTCGAACTCCGCAAGGCGGCCGGTGAAACGCCGTTGGAGCGATTTGTCGTACCAGACGATCCAGACGCGGCCCGCGGGAGGCGCGTCTTCTGCCCAAGGTAGCCGCACTTGCTTGGTGTAGGCGGCGAGGATGTCGTCAAACGTGTTCAAGTTCCGGCACCCCCAAAGCGGTCGCCATCGGCTGACGGACGGATATTTCGGTCACATCGCCGGCTGAGCGAACACGAGCCAAGCCGATGGATTCGGCACGCCGCAAGGCGTCGAGAGCTTGTTCCGGCGCGAGGTCCAGAGCCTTCATCCAGCCGGAGCTCAGGATAGCCGGGCCACCGAAGCCCGACGCCGTTGCAATGAGCGCTGCGAAGGCGACGGTTGGCGGAGTCGGCGTTACTCGCTGCCTAAGCTTCTTGACCGCGCCCTTCAGATGCCCGCTTTGGGTCCATGAAGAGGCGCAGTTTTGAGCAAGCGAGCGCAGCATCTTTTCACTAAAGCGTCCGGGAAAGGCCGCGACAAATGTCTCTTCAAACAATGGCCGTTGCAGGCTTTGCCCTACGGAACCGGCCATGACGACAGGAGCTGTCTCCCGCAGGAGCGGGTCACGCGCCAAGGCAACGAGCAATGCCTGCAAGCGGCGGCCATGAAGATCGCTTTCCCACAACCTCATGAGCGCCTTCGTCAAGGGCGCCTGATCAACCAGCCCATAGAGCGACGCCAGATGCCTGAACGTCAGCCGCCTGGTGTTGCTCGTCGCCTTGCCGATGGCGTTCTCTTCGATGGCGGCTGAACGGAATTCCTCCGGTGTCGACGCGCCGGTTCCCATCAGGGCTTCAAGCTCAACGAACATCATGGTCTTGGACTGATGCGCTCCTCCCCCGGATAGCTTTATGCCGAACAAGGAAAGCTTGGCGTCTTCAGCCCGCGCGCCGTACCAAAGCGCCGCCCTCGATCCGGCTCGGGTGAGCGATCCGCCGCTGCTCGCCATATCAGTCCTTGTTCGAAGCGCGAGCATGCAGAATGTCTTCCCCCTTGTTGTCGACCGGTTGGGCTCGCTCGATAAATTGCCTGACCGCCTGGCGGATCAGCCACGAAAGCGACACGTCTCTCGCGACGGCAAGCTTCGCCAGAGCGTCATGGTCCTGCTCTTCAAGGCTGACCGTCAGGCGTGTCGTCTTGCGAGGTCGGTTGGCCATCCATTCCTCCCCAGGCACCCAGAGCGTATTTGGCCGATCAGCACTCTGCAACAATCTGATGCATTTCTCACCAAATAACGACGAGAACAAGAAAGATGTAAAACTACCAGAACGTTTGTCTCGGCCCAGCGCCTGATGTCATCGCCGAATCCGCAGACGCCAACACGACGGGCTCGCGTCTGAAACACTATAGGTAAT
>REEP01000014.1 GCA_007695045.1 Rhodospirillales bacterium
AGCTGGCGGCATAGTCGAAGCCGGGGTCGGCGCGTTCGGCCCACTGACCGAGGGCGTCGCCGTGCTGCTCCTCCTCCCGCCCCCACTGGTCGGCCGACGCACGGAAGGCGTCGTCGTCGGCAAACACATTGCGCAGATAGGCCACATAGTCGGCGGCATTGCGCTCCACCAAGCTCGCCGCCTTGATCACCGGTACGACTTCCGGGTCGATCCGGCCGGGATCGAACGCGGTCCACGGGATGTCGTCCAGGGTCCAGATACGCATGATCCTCCTCAAGCCACTCTCAATCCAACGTGACTGCAACCGTGCCGCTTCAAAGCGCGACCGGTCGTCCGCAGGGGGCGGGGCGCGGACGCGGCCGGCCGTTTCGGCGGCGGATCATGCCGCTATCGTTTTGCGATTTCAACGCTTCGGGGACCGGGCGGTTCCCGCCATTCGGCCCAGCCGGCCAAGGGATGTTGACGGCGACCGGTTTCGTTCGCACTCTCGGCGAGGACTACGGTTTCGGTATCCGCCCGGTGGGCGGCACGGCTCGAGAGGATAGGCCGCCATGCAGAAGTTCGGGATGGGCCAGGCGGTGCGGCGCAGCGAGGATCCGCGCCTGCTGACCGGTCGTGGCCGTTATGCCGCCGACGTGACGCTGCCGACTCAAGCCCGGGCGGTGGTGCTCAGGAGCCCTCATGCCCACGCGCGCATCATAGGGATCGATGCCCGCGAGGCACTTGCCATGCCGGGCGTGCTCGCAGTGCTGACCGGCGAAGACGTGGCCGCCGACGGGCTTGGCGAGATCCCGTGCGCGATCCGGGTGGACGACCGCCACGGCAATCGCCTGCCGCGACCGGGGCGGCCGCTGCTGGCGCGCGACCGTGTCCGCTACGTCGGCGACGGCGTGGCTCTGGTGGTCGCGGAATGCGTGGATGCGGCCGTCGCGGCGGCGGAGCGGATCGAGGTGGAGTACGAGCCCCTGCCGGCGGTGGCCACCATCACCGCCGCGGTGGCGGACGGGGCACCGGCGGTCTGGGAGGCGATGGCGGACAACCGCGCCTTCCACTGGAGCCTGGGCGATGCGCAGGCGGTGGAAACGGCCCTGGATGGGGCGGATCACGTGGTTTCCCTCAGCCTGATCAACAACCGCGTGATCCCGTGCGCGATGGAGCCCCGCGCCGCCGTCGGCACGTTCGATGCCGAGACCGGCCGCTACACCCTCTACACCTCCAGCCAATCCCCGCACGGGGTCAAAAACGGCCTGAGCGCGCACACCCTGAAGGTACCGGCGGATCAGGTGCACGTCATCATCGGCGACGTCGGCGGCGGCTTCGGGACCAAGATCTACCACTATCCCGAAGAGGCGCTGGTGCTGTGGGCATCGCGGCGGCTGGGCCGGCCGGTCAAGTGGGTGGGAGACCGGACGGAAGCGTTCCTGGCCGATACCCATGGCCGTGACCAGATCAATCATCTGACCGCGGGTTTCGCCGCGGACGGCCGGTTGCTGGCGCTCAGGGTGGACAGCCTCGCCAACATGGGCGCCTATCTCAACAGCTTCGGCCCCGCCATTCCCACCCAGATGACCGGCTGCATGTTGTCGGGCTGTTACGCCCTGCCGGCGCTGCACGCGGTATGCGAAGGGGTCTACACCAATACCACGCCGGTGGATGCCTACCGCGGCGCCGGCCGGCCTGAAGCGACCTACATGCTGGAACGGCTGATGGACACCGCCGCCCGGCAACTGGGCATGGCGCCTGACGCGATCCGCCGCCGCAACTTCATCACGCCCCAGCAGATGCCCTATCAGAGCGTCGCCGGGCCGGTCTTTGACAGCGGCGACTTCGCCCGGCACCTGGAGACCGCGCTTGAGACAGCCGATTGGAACGGTATCGACGAGCGCCGGCGGCACGCCGCAGCCCGCGGCCGCCTCCGCGGCATCGGCCTCTCCACGTATATCGAGATCTGCGGCTTCCAGGGGGAAGAGGCCAGCATTCGCTTCGGCGAGGCGGGGGCGCTCGAGGTCCTGATCGGCACCCAGTCCACCGGCCAGGGGCATGAGACCGCCTACGCCCAAATCGTCGCCGGGACTCTGGGCATTCCGGTGGACTCCGTCGCGGTCGTCCAGGGCGACACCGACCGGATCGCGACCGGCTTCGGCACCAGCGGGTCGCGCTCGCTGCCGGTGGGCGGGCCGGCCGTGCAGCGGGCGGCCGAGGCGGTGATCGAGCGCGGCCGGCTGTTCGCGGCTCACCTGCTGCAGGCCGACGCCACCGATGTGCGCTTCGACCAGGGGCGCTTCGCCACCGCCGACGGCCGAAGCATCGACCTGATGGCGCTGGCGACGGTGGCCCGCGATCCGGCCAACCTGCCGCCGGGGGAGAGCCGCCCGGGCCTCGACGCGACCGCGCGGTTCGATCTGGATGCCTCGACGTTTCCCAACGGCTGCCATGTGTGCGAGGTGGAGGTGGACCCGGACACCGGCGGCATCCAGGTGGTCCGCTATACCGCCGTCGACGATTTCGGCACCGTGGTCAATCCGCTTCTGCTGGCCGGGCAGGTGCATGGCGGCATCGCCCAGGGGATCGGCCAGGCGCTGATGGAACGTACCGCCTACGACCCGGCCTCGGCACAGCCGTTGACCGCGTCCTTCGTCGACTATGCCATCCCCCGTGCCGCCGACCTGCCGGCGTTCGATATCGCCTTCGACGGCGTGCCCTGTACCACCAATCCCCTCGGCATCAAGGGTGCGGGGGAGGCGGGCACGATCGGCGCCTGCCCGGCCGTGATCAACGCGGTGATCGACGCCCTGGCGCCGCTGGGAGTCACTCACATTGACATGCCGGCGACGCCGGAGGCAGTGTGGCGCACCATCCGGGAGGCCCGGTCCGCCGCGGCCTGATTTTCGCCGCCCAAAATCGGCCCCCATTTTGGAAGGAACCCCCGACCGTGCCGCTCGACATCACCCCCGCCATGGTGGAGACCGTCCGTGCCATCGCGCTGGAGGCCGGCCGCACCATCCTGGACGTCTACCACTCGGATTTCGCGGTGGAGCACAAGCAGGACCGCTCCCCGGTGACCGAGGCCGACCAGCGCGCGGAGGCGTTGATCATCGATGCCATCCGCACCCGGATCACCGACCACTTTCCCATCATCGCCGAGGAATCGGCTGACACCGGCACCATCCCCGAGGTCGGCGATCAACCCTTCTGGCTGGTGGACCCGCTCGACGGCACCAAGCAGTTCGTCAAGCGCCAGGGCGAGTTCACCGTCAACATCGCGCTGATCGAGCATCGCCGGCCGCAGCTGGGGGTCATCCATGCGCCGGCCATCGGAGCCACCTACTGGGGCAGCGCGCACGGCGCCTTCGCCACCACCGATGACGGCCCGGCCCATGCCATCGCCTGCCGCACGCTGCCGGAGAAAGGCCTCATCGCGGTGGCGAGCCGGTCCCATCGAACGCCCGAGACCGATGCCTACCTGGCCCGTTACGACGTGGCGGAAACCATCTCGTCCGGCAGTTCCATCAAGTTCTGCCTGGTCGCCAGCGGCAAGGCGGATTTCTACCCGCGGCTGGGTCGGACCATGGAGTGGGATACCGCCGCCGGTCACGCCATCCTCCGCTTCGCCGGCGGCACCGTCACCGACATGGAGGGAGTCGAGCTGTTGTACGCCAAGCCCGGCTTCGAAAATCCGTCCTTCGTGGCTCGCGGCGCCCAGCCCCGTCCCGGCGCGGCCCAGTGAGGCGCGCAATGAGGCGCGGGTGAGGGAGGGGTGAGCGCAGGCGCCGCGGCGAAACCACCGATCCTCGCGGTCTCGCCGGACTCGATCCGGGCGGCGGCCGATGCCATCCGGCAGGGCGATCTGGTGGCCTTCCCCACCGAGACGGTCTATGGCCTCGGCGCCGACGCCGGTAACGACCGGGCGGTCGCGGCGGTGTTCGCCGCCAAGGATCGTCCCCGCTTCAACCCGTTGATCGTGCACGTTGCCGACCGCGAGGCGGCGGCGGCACTGGTGCGGTTCGATGACCGGGCCCGGGCGCTGGCCGATGCGTTTTGGCCGGGTCCGCTGACGCTGGTGCTGCCACGTCGGCCCCGTGGCGGCGTCTCCTTGCTGGCCGGCGCCGGGCTCGACACGCTTGCGGTGCGCGCCCCCGATCACGACGTGGCCCAGGCCCTGCTCCGTGCCTGCGGCCGGCCGATCGCGGCCCCCAGCGCCAACCGCTCCGGCGCCGTCAGCCCCACCACCGCGGCTCACGTGGCCGACGATCTCGGCGGCCGGGTGGCCATGATCCTGGATGGCGGCCCCTGCCGGATCGGCGTGGAGTCGACCGTGGTCGATCTGACCGAAGCGATGCCGGTTCTGCTCCGCCCGGGCGGCATTCCCGGCGAACGGCTGGCGGCCCTGGTCGGACCGCTGCAAGCGGCCCCCACCGGCGGACCGGCCCGCTCACCCGGCCTGCTCCACCGACACTATGCCCCGTTTCGTCCGGTCCACCCCAACGCCCGGCAGAGCGAGTTCGGCGATGCGTTTCTGGGCTTCGGTCCCGGCTGGCCGAACGCCACGTTGAACCTGAGCCCCGCCGGCAACCTGGAGGAAGCGGCGGCGAACCTGTTCGCCATGCTGCGCGCGCTTGATCGCGATCCGTTCCGGGCCATCCGGGTGGCGCCGATCCCGGACCATGGCCTCGGCCGCGCCATCAATGACCGCCTCACCCGGGCCGCCGCCGCGCCATCGCCCGAACCGGACGAGGACACGTGGAACGACGACCGCGGCCCCGCCGCCCCCTGCGCCCTCCCCGACGACACGTGAGGCCGGGAGCGCGCAACGGCCCCCTCGCCCGCTTCAGCGGGAAACGGAGGGGCCCGGCACTCCGCCAGGCCGGCTGGGAGGGTGAGGGTGCCTGGGGAGAGCGCGATTTCGGGGGATGGGGCGTCGTCCTGGCTCGTGGGGGATTTATTGTTACGACCCCTTGTAACTTGACCGGAGCGTCATCGTGTAAGCTGCGAGGCGCGGTGGCGGGCGGGAGTTCGATTGCCCCTGGGTCGGCAAAGACCGTGGGTGAGCTTGATACCCCGCCCGTCGCTCCATCGAGCCCGAATAGTCGCCGGGGCCGCCAGGCGAGCCCGCTTACGCAAGGATGGGTCGACATGGAGAACATCACCGAAGAGAACATCACCGAAGACGTCATCGTTGGTATCGATGTCTCGAGGGACCGCCTCGACGTGGCCGTGCGTCCGGGCGACGCCTGTTTCAACGTGCCCCGGACGGAAGAAGGCATCGACAGCCTCATCCGGCGCCTGGGCCAGTCCAGCCCGGGCCAGTCCACGGTCCGGCTGGTGGTGCTGGAGGCGACCGGCGGGTTCGAGACCATGGTGGCGGCCGGCCTCGCCGGCGCCGGCCTG
>REEP01000108.1 GCA_007695045.1 Rhodospirillales bacterium
CCTTGCCGATGACGTGCTGCTTGAGGCGGGAGAGCGAGCCGAACGGATCGATCCGACCGTCGCGCAGGTAGAACTGGCCTTCGGTAATATAGCCGGTGTTGTCCGGCACAGGATGGGTGACATCACCGCCCGGCATGGAGGTGACCGTAAGGATCGTCACGGATCCGCTGCCCGGGAAGACGGCCGCCTTCTCGTAGCGTCGTGCCAACTGTGAATAGAGATCACCCAGGTAGCCACGCGTCGACGGCACGCGATCGAGCGAGATGCCTACCTCCTTCAGCGCGTCCGCATAGGCGGTCATGTCCGTCAGCAGCACGAGGACGCGCTTTTTCTCCTCCACCGCGAAGCGCTCGGCCACGGCCAGCGCCATGTCGGGCACCAGCAGACGTTCGAGCGCCGGGTCGGAGGCCTCATTGACGAACATCACGGTGCGCATGAATACGCCCGCGTCCTCGAAGGCCGAGCGAAACGTCCAGTAGTCATCAAACGTGAGGCCCAGCCCGCCGAACACGACCACGTCGGCTTCGGCCTGGATGCCGACGCGCGCGAGCAGGGCGTTGTGCGGTTCTCCGGCGGAGGTGAAGATCGGGATCTTCTGGCTCTCCACCAGAGAGTTGAACACGTCGATCATGGGGACATCCGTGCGGATCATGCGCGAGGAGAGTGCGCGCCGCGCCGGATTCGCCGACGGCCCGTCCACCTCCACCGTCGACTCGTGATCGAGCGAGGGCCCGTGATCCAGCACCCGTCCATCGCCCCCGAACACCCGCCCGAGAACGCTCGACGCGAACACCGCCTTGGGCGGATGGCCGAGGAAGCGCACCCGGCTTCGTGTGGAAAGCCCGTCCAGGCCGGCAAAAACCTGCAGGGATGCTTCGCCCTCGCCGAGCCGGACCACCTGCGCCAATCGCGGCAGCATGCCTTCTTCGTTGACCAGGGCGAGGTCGCCGAAGCGCGGACCCTCGGGATCGTCCGCGGTTTCTCGCGGCAAGGCGATCCGGATCACACCTCCGATGATCGACAGAACCCGATCATAGGTTATCGTGATTCCCGCCAAGCCGTAAGTCCCCCCTCAGACCCCACCTGTCGCCAGGAGAAAGTGATTGAATGTGCCTTGCCGGTGCAAGGTTTTTTTACTGCTCGGCAGGGCATGGATCGGCAGTACCTTCAATCCAACTGGAAAAGGGCCGTGCGGGAGTCTCTTCCGGCGTCGGACGCGCCGGCGAGAGGTGGCGTCCATTCCGGATCGCGGCGGTGCGGCCATCGTCACCACCTCGCTCTTGACCAGCAGTCGTTACTCAGAAGACCGGCAGGAGACCCCGCCATGTTCCTCATCGACGACCGGGAACTTCTCGCCATGTTGAGGGAGGATGCGCCCTATGGGGATCTCACCACGCGCTCCCTCGGCCTGGGCCGAGCGGAGGGTCACATCGTCTTCTCAGCCCGCGATCCCATGGTTGCCTGCGGCGTCGAGGAGGCATCGCGCCTGTTCACGCTGCTGGGGTGTGCCGTGGAGCACGCCTGCCGCAGCGGAGAGGCGCGTCAGCCGGGCGAGGTGATCCTCGCCGCGCGCGGGTCCGCCGAGGCGCTGTTCACCACCTGGAAGGTGGCCCAGACCCTGGTGGAGTGGGCCTCGGGGGTGGCGACGGCGGCCAACCGCGTCGTTCTCGCGGTGCGCGCGGTCCAGGCCGAGGTGGTGGTGGCCTGCACCCGCAAGGCCATCCCCGGTACCCGCGCCCTGTCGCTGAAAGCCATTACCGCCGGTGGCGCGGTCGTGCACCGCTCCGGCTTGTCGGACACCGTGTTGCTGTTCCCGGAGCATCGCTCGTTCGAAGCCGCAGACGGTTTGCGCCGGCAGATCGAGGCGCTGCGCACGGCCTGCCCGGAGCGGGCGGTGGTGGTGGAGGTGACCTCCCACGACGAGGCCTTGCGCGCCGCCGAATCGGGCGCCTCGGTGGTGCAGTTGGAAAAGTTCGCTCCCGACCAAGTGGCCGCCGTAATCGAGGCCCTTGCCGGATCACCGGCCAAGGTGGCCGCGGCCGGCGGCATCAACGCTACGAATGCCGCCGATTATGCCCGCGCCGGGGCAGCGATCCTGGTCACTTCCGCCCCCTACCACGCCAAGCCAGCCGATGTGGCGGTAACCCTCGAGCCCGCCTGATATCTCATGCGCAGGTGACGGCCCCTGGCGAAAGCAGTGGCCATCCTGCATGGAAGTGCCCGCGCAACCGCCTGCCGTGCCGGCTGTCTGCCACGGCCTGCCGAACCGGCTGTGCTCGGGCGTTCGCAGATCGCTCGGCCGGGTCTTTGGCGCCGAGGCTTCTCCCAACGCAGGAGCCAGCGCCCCAGGATTGTCCCGTGCTCAAAAATTGCGGAGTATGCTGCACCGCTGAACAAGCATTGACAGGGATTGCTTGCTCGCGCCATGCCGCCGGCGCATTCTCCGTCGCAACGTCCCCCGTTCAAGGGCAAGCGATCCATGGTATCGAAACTGACGCACCATTTTGGGCGGTCCTTCTGCACGATGGGGCTGCTTTTGGGTGCGCTGCTGTTCGCGGTATCGCTGAGCCCGAGCCTGCTGCCGCGTCCACCGCTGCTGCAGGGCGTGGTCTCCGGCGTGGCCTTCGCGGCCGGTTACGCGATCGGGTTTTGGGCGCGCTGGTTGTGGCAGTACCTGGAACTGCCAGTATTGCATGGATGGCCCAATACACTCGTGCGGATTGTCGCCGCGCTGTTCTGTGTGGCGGTCGCCGCCTTCTTCCTGTGGCGCATGGGGGCTTGGCAGGATTCGGTTCGTGACCTGATGAGCATGGCCCCGACGGACGGCGCGCATCGCATCCAGGTGGCACTGCTGGCCGCGGCGGTGTTCGCCGTGCTGCTGATCCTGGCGCGGCTGTTCGTGCTGACCGCCGACGTGGCGTCGCGCGCCATCAGGCGTCACATCCCACGCCGGGTGTCGCGCGTGCTGGGCCTTGTCGTCGCTGTGGTGGCATTCTGGTCGGTCGTCGACGGCGTTATCTTTCGGCTCGGGCTGCGAACGGCGGATTCTTTCTACCAGCAGTTGGATGCCGTCCTCGACGACGCCATCCAGCGGCCCACGGACCCGCTCCAGACCGGAAGCCCGGCCTCGCTGGTTGCTTGGCGGGATCTGGGCCGCATGGGTCGGCGGTTCATTGCCGAAACCCCGTCGACGGAGACGCTGAGTGCCTCCACGGGCAAGGCGGCGATGGTGCCGCTCCGGGTCTACGTCGGGCTCAACGCCGCCGATACGGTGGAGACGCGCGCCGATCTCGCTTTGGCGGAACTGAAGCGCGTCGGGGCGTTCGCGCGTTCGGTGTTGATACTGGCGACGCCGACGGGCACCGGCATGATCGACCGGGCGGCGATCGCGCCGGTCGAACACCTTCTCGGCGGTGACGTGGCCACTGTCGCGGTCCAGTATTCCTACCTGTCCAGCTGGCTTGCCCTGCTGACCGAGCCAGGTTACGGCGCCGAAACGGCGCAAGTCCTGTTCGACCGGGTCTATGGCTACTGGACCAGCCTGCCCGAAGATGCGCGTCCCAGGCTTTACCTGCACGGACTCAGCCTCGGCGCGTTGAACTCCGATCTGTCGTTCGACCTGTTCGATGTGATCGGGGACCCGCTGGGTGGCGCGGTCTGGAGCGGCCCGCCTTTTGCCAAGCCCACATGGCGTTCCGCGACGCTGGGGCGCGAGCCTGAGTCGCCAGCCTGGTTGCCACGGTTCCGCGACGGTTCCGTCATTCGCTTCGCCAATCAGCACGGCTTGACCGAGGCAGAGGCCGATTGGGGGCCGATGCGGATCGTCTATCTCCAGTACGCCTCCGATCCGATTACGTTCTTCGAGCCGCGGATGTTCTATCGTCGCCCTGAATGGCTCGAGCCGCCGCGCGGCCCTGACGTCTCGCCCGATCTGCGCTGGTATCCGGTGGTGACCTTCCTGCAGCTCATCGCCGACATGCCGGTGTCGATGGCCGCCCCGGTGGGCTATGGTCATGTGTATGCGCCTGGGCACTACCTCGATGCATGGCGGGCGGTTCTCGACGTCCCCGAATGGGATGACGACGCCATCGAACGCCTGGAGGCCCGGCTCTCCGGCCACCCGTAGATCGGGACGGGCGCCGGTGCCGAAGCCATGCCCCCTCTGCCCTGGCATCGTGGCGCCCAGATTGTGACCCGGGGGACTCGATGGCATTGGGCGAGAACTGCCCCTGCCTCGGGCCCGTTATCGGCACCGCCCGGGAAGCGTCGCCGTTGCTGTCGCCCCTCCGGCGTGCCTCACGAACACGAACCGGTACCACCGCTGATCGTCCTGCCGGGCCCGTTGCTGCCGGTTCGAAGGGGGCTGGGACGTCGAGCCGGGACGAACGCCCCCGCCGCTTCCCGCCGGTGGCTGCGGGACGCCATCCCCCTTCGGCACATCGGCAGTGACCATGGCGGCGGGGGCGACCAAATCCCTGGCGCGGCCGCTCACTCCGCGGTCGCGGCATCGGCGGCCGGGGCGACATCGTCGTGTGTTGCCTGATCGGCCGCAGCACGGCGGCGCTCGCCCTTGATCGTCTCCCGGAGCCACTGGAACGCCACATAGAGCGGCGGGATCAGGAAAATGCCGAGGAGCGAGGCGGCCAGCATGCCGCCGAACACCGGCAGCGCCACGGCGAGGCGGCTCGCCGCTCCGGCGCCGCCGGAGACCAGCAGCGGTATGAGCCCGGCGAGGAAGGCAAAGCTCGTCATCATCACCGGGCGGAAGCGCAGCCGCGCGCCGTCGATCGCCGCGTCCAGCAACGGCCGGCCCTTTTCCCGCTCGATCTTCGCGAACTCGATGATCAGGATCGCGTTCTTGGCGGCGAGCGCCACCAGGACGACCAGGCCGATCTGGGCATAGACGTCGAAGCTGAGGCCGATCAGGCCGATCGACAGGATCGCCCCCAACACGCCGACACTGACCGAGAGCAGCACCGGCACGGGGATCGTCCAGCTTTCGTAGAGGGCGACCAGGAACAGGTAGGCGAACAGCAGCGCAAGGGCGAGGACGATGGTAGTCTGGCCTGCGGCCTCCTTCTCTTGCAGGGCGGTGCCGGTCCATTCGTAGCCGA
>REEP01000094.1 GCA_007695045.1 Rhodospirillales bacterium
CCCGGGCAGCGCCAACGGCGTGGTGTTCATCACCCTGGAGGATGAGACCGGGCACACCAACCTGGTGATCTGGCCGGATGTGTTCGAACGCTTTCGCCGCGTCGTGCTCGGTGGCACCATGATCGGCGTCGCGGGCCCGCTGCAGCGCCAGGACAGCGTCATCCATGTGGTCGCCGAAAAGCTATGGGACCTGAGTCCGCTGCTCGGCACCCTCACCCGCGACGTCCGCCCCGACCGCGCCGACGAGGCCCGCTTCGACGTCACCTCCCGGGATTTCCCCTCCCGGGATTTCCATTGAGGTGCCCGATCGCATCGAGCCGCAGCCCGCATGAAGCAAAGCGCAATGCCGGATGCCGTATTTTGTCGGAGCGTTCTCCTTCCCGTTTTGCCCGGGCCTGTCCCGGGCATCCACGTCTTGCCTTTCCCTGAGGAGGGCATGCTGCACGACGGCTTTTCGTGGATGGCCGGATCAAGTCCGGCCATGACAGGGAGAGTGCAGGGCCGCAGCCCCCATGAAGCAAAGCGCAATGCGAAACTCGATTATCCCCCGCAATACTGTCTTGCCGTCACGCCCATACTTGCCGCGGCCATTCACGGAACGCCCTGGCGCGCACCCGATTCTGAGGCCTAGGACTCAAAACCTTGACACGTCGGGTGCGTTGTGTCACAATTCCCAGTTATTTCGACGCAAGCCTGGAAGGGCTCCGCCCCTGAAATGCTAACCGACTGATTCTAAACACGAAAATCTCCAAAATGATAACAAATGATAACAGATGCATACATTTTCCCGCGCCGGATCCCCTGGTTTTGTTTGATATCAAGGCGTTAGCCTGCAAAAACCGGGTTTTTTCGAAACCCGATCGCGCTTTTTCGCACAAAAACGACACCGATCATGCACTCTGCCACCGGCCTCACCGGCGCCTTCGAGGCCGTTCGTGGTCGGCCGAACGAGCCTGGCCAAGTCAGGGGCAGAAGCGCGCGGGCACAAGCCCGGCCAAGTCAAAGGGAAATAAAACTCCGAAGGAGCGTCCTTGTCAGGGATATCTGACGGCCATTCACGAAGTCTACGCCCCATGGGCTCTAGGTTAGCTACCGGAAAAACCGATGCCTCTCGCCAGTATTCCGCTTCCCTTGTTGCGGGCTCCGATTGCTCCGCATGCCACGGCAGCGGAAATAGAAAAGCCGGCCCGAAGGCCGGCTTTCCCGTCGTGCGTGGACGCAAGGTTTCGCGCTTGGCCTCAGGCCGCGGCGCTCCACACGTCCGGTGCCTCTTTGGCCCGTTCCTCGAACAGCTTGCGCTGGCGCTCGAGTTCCGGCGGCAGGCTGTCGCCGAACTTGGCGAACCATTCGGCCAGCCCCTGCGCTTCCTGCAGGGCGCCTTCCTTCTCGATGTCGGTGATGCCGTGATACTGCTCCCGGCTGAAGTCGAGGCCGGCCCAGGTGAGGTCCTCGTAACGCGGCATCAGCCCGAACGGGCTTTCCACGCCTTCGGCGCGACCCTGGACCCGGTCGACGATCCACTTGAGCACGCGCATGTTCTCGCCGAAGCCCGGCCAGATGAACTTGCCGTTGGCATCCCGGCGGAACCAGTTCACCCGGAAGATCTTGGGCAGCTCGATGTCCGTCCGCTCACCCATCTTCAGCCAGTGCGCCCAGTAGTCCGCCATGTTGTAGCCGATGAACGGCAGCATGGCGAACGGGTCACGCCGGATCGCGGCCTGGCCGATGGCCGCTGCGGTGGCTTCGGAGCCCATGCCCGACGCCATGAAGACACCGTGGTTCCAGTCGAACGACTCATAGGCCAGCGGGAAGGTCTTGGACAGACGGCCGCCGAACACGAACGCGGAGATCGGCACGCCCTCCGGGTCCTCCCATGCCGGGTCGATGGTCGGGCACTGGCTGGCCGGGGTGGTGAAGCGGGCGTTAGGATGGGCCGCCGGCTTGTCGCTGGCCGGGGTCCAGTCGTTGCCCTGCCAGTCGATGGCATGCGCCGGCGGGTCGCCGTCCATGCCCTCCCACCAGACACCGCCGTCGTCGGTCAGCGCCACGTTGGTGTAGATGGAGTTGCCGGGCTTCAAGGTTTCCATCGCCATCGGATTGGAATCATAGGATGTGCCCGGCGCCACCCCGAAGAAGCCGTACTCCGGGTTGATGGCGCGGAGCGTGCCGTCCGGGCGCGGTTTGATCCAGGCGATGTCGTCACCGACGGTGTGGACCTTCCAGCCCTCGAAGCCCTCCGGCGGCAGGAGCATGGCCAGGTTGGTCTTGCCGCAGGCGCTGGGGAATGCGGCGGCGATGTAGGTCTTGTCCCCTTGCGGCGACTGCAGGCCCAGGATCAGCATGTGCTCGGCGAGCCAGCCCTCGTCGCGGGCCATCACCGAGGCGATGCGGAGCGCCAGACACTTCTTGCCGAGAAGCGCGTTGCCGCCGTAGCCGCTTCCGTACGACCAGATTTCCCGGGTCTCGGGAAAGTGCACGATGTACTTGTTGGCGACCTGCGACTCGCACGGCCACGGCACGTCGGCCTGACCCGGCCCCAGCGGCATGCCCACGGAGTGAACCGTCGGAATGAAGAACCCGTCGGAACCCAGAGCATCCAGCACCGCCTGTCCCATCCGGGTCATGATGCGCATGTTGCACACCACATAGGCGGAGTCGGTGATCTCGATCCCGATCTTGGCGATGGGCGAGCCGACCGGCCCCATGCTGAACGGGATGACGTACATCGTCCGCCCGCGCATGCAACCGTCGAACAGGCCCTTGATGATGCCCCGCATCTCGGTCGGGTCCATCCAGTTGTTGGTGGGACCGGCGTCCGCCTCCTTCTCGGAGCAGATGTACGTACGGTCTTCCACCCGGGCGACGTCGCTGGGGTGCGATCGGGCGAGATACGAATTGGGATACTTCTCCGGGTTGAGCCGGATGTAGGTGCCCTTCTCGACCATCATGTTGCTGAGTTGGTCGTACTCTTCCTGCGAGCCGTCCGCCCAATAAACGTTGTCTGGCTTACACAAGGCGGCGACCTCGTCAACCCAGGCGAGCAGCTTCGCATTCGACGTCCGATCTTTACCGGTCCCTGTCATGACTTCCCTCGCACATCCTGTTTATGAAAACCCCCGCCATCGCGCCTTGGCCCCCGAAACGATGGCGGGCGATGACTGTTGAGCTGGCACGTGTTGGCGTTCCCGCACATCCGGAATGATTCCAGAATAGGGCATTCTTCACCCCGCGCAAGGAAAACGGCTTGGCCAACGCCGGTTTTCGCACGCCGAGCCGCTCATAAGCGAACACCAAAGACGAAACTCAACCCGAGACGCATTGCCCCCTTCATGGGGGCCATCGCAGAGGCGCGCAGGAGCGCTACTGCGCCACACTGTCGCGCCAGGACAGCACCCGGTAAACCGCCCGAAGCAGGCGCACGGAATCCACGACCCCCGGCGATTCCGGCTCCACGTGGCCGATGCTGTCCACGACGTACAGGCGCACCTGATCCTCGGGCAGGGCCCGCGCGAACGCCATGCTCTCGGTCGCCGGGATGATCGGGTCCTCGCGACCGTGGATCAGGATGAATTCCGCCGCCAAGGTCTCGAGCGGCTTGCGGCTCAGGTCGAGCGCTTCGATCTCCTCTTGGATGCTTTCCGGCAGGGCGGCGATCAGCGCCGGCACCCGGTCGGGGTCGTCGTTGGTGAGTAGGTCGTACACGGCCTGGCCCTGCGGCCCCAGGCGCGCCGCCAAATTCGACACATCGGCCTCCAGGTAGCGCATCTTCCATTCCGCCATCTCGGTCAGGACCTGTGCATCGTCGGGATCGTCCAGCCGGTTGGCGTTGGACAGGGCGAACACCCACTTTCCGTACTCGTTGGGCGTGCGATGCTGCCATGGGGCGTCGGCACTTTCGCGATAGTGGCCCGTGGTGAAGAAGGTGATGGTCTCGACCACGTCAAAATAGCCGCCCACGCCGACCACCACGTCCACCCGGTCTCCCGCTCCCGGTTCGAACAGCGCCAGCACGCCGGGGCCGAGCGCGAAGGAGATCGCCGCCAAGCCCAGCGGCCGGTCCGGATCGCGCTCGTGCAAGTGGATGATGGCGTCGGCCAGCACCCGGGCATCGTCGCTGGTGACACGCAGCTCGCGCATCGCCTCGACGTCCGGCACCAGTACCTCGAAGCGGGCACGGGCGAAGGTATTGGCGAAGGCGACCAGGCGGGGGTCGTCCTTGCCCGCCTCGGCCGCGCCCGGCACGATCACCATGCCGGCGGCAACCGGCTGGTTCGGATCGTAAAGGTCGCCCCGCCGCTCCCGGCCTTCCACGCTGAAGGTGATGGCGCGGCGGTCCGGTTCGGGCGTGGAGTCCTTGAGGTCGCTGGGGCCCGCACCGGCTTCGATGTCGCGGAGCACGTTCAGCGCCTCACCGGTGCGCGCCGGCGAACAGCTGCCGAGCGGCAACACCAGGACGCACGCGAGCACGACCATCGACCAGGGGGCAAGAACGATCGACTTGGCGGAAGATACCATGGGAACTCCTCCTCTTCCCGGCGCCACCCCCCGCTGGCCGACAGAGTGTCCGTCTGCTACATCAGCCAGCCGCCGAGATGCCGGCGCATCGCCTTCTCCATTTCCGCATCGAATTCCCGCATCAAGGTCTCGATCATCTCGAACCTCACCCGGTCGCGCTCATCCAGCGTCGCCCTCTCGGAGACCGAGCGCGACCGCTCTGCCCGTGTCTGCACGTATGCGAGCCGCAGACCGTGCTGATCGAGGATCTCAAGAGTGGCGGCGGCGACCGCGTCGTAACGCTCGGACTGATCCTCGGTGAACAACCCGCGTAACCCACCGGTGCGCGGCAGTTCGGTACGGACCACCGAGGCTTCGGTGATCTCGAACCGGGCCGTCCCGGAACGGCCCGCGGCGTTCAACCGGTCGCGCGCCCAGCGCCGCAGCACGGCTTCCGGCGGCACCGGAACGCGGTTCTCCACGTGGTGCGGGCTTGCCCCCGGACCGTGGGATGACGTGATGCGAATCTCTGCGACGTCGAGCACCAGCGGCGCCTGATGCTCGAACGTAATGTCGGGCAGGCGCTGGCGCTGCACCGGGTAGGTGCAGCCTTGCATGGCCAGCAAGACCACGACCAACACACCGGAAAGTGCGGCTGCGAAACGGGACATGATCCAATAGTGCCGCCGCGGCGGCGGCACTTCAAGGTCGGTGCGCGCGCCGCACCGCCGGTTCGAACAGCCGTTCCAGCGCCTGGTCGTCGAACACATACTCCGCCTTGCAGAATTCGCAGGTGACGCGGACGACGCCGTCGACGGCCATGTCGCTCAGTTCCGAGCGCGGAAAGGCAAGCAGCGTGCGTTCCACCCGCGTGCGCGAGCAGCGACAGTGGTGCCGGAGAAGCCGGCGCCGGAACACCCGCACGCCGTCTTCGTGGAACAGGCGATACAACAGCCGCCCCGGATCCAGGGCGGGCTCCAGGAGTTCCGCCGGCGTGGCGCTGCCCATCAGGATCACCGCCCGCCGCCACGGGTCATCGCTGGGCTCTTCAGGCAGGGCACCGGCGGCCGGCGGCAGTTGCTGGATCATCAAGGCCGCGGCGCGGCGTTGCCCGGCCGGCATTGCCATGTCGGAGACGGCAAGGAGGAGTGCGGTGTCCAGCTGTTCTGACTGGCGGAAATACAGATGCGCACAATCGGTCAGCGTCCGGCCTTCCAGTGGGGTAATCCCCTGATACCGCTCGGTATGGGGCCCCTGATCCACCGTGAACGCCATGTGGCCGGCGCCCAGCAGCCGCGGCACCGGCGCCGCCGGCATGCCCGTCGCAACACCAAGCCCGGCGTCGTCGAAGCGGGCGTAGCCGCGCATGTTGCCATCGCTGGTCACGTCGGTGACGAGAAGGCGAACCGGACCGTCGCCGTGGATCTGCAGCGTAAACACGCCGTCGAACTTCAGGCCACTCGCCAGCACGGCGGTCATTGCCATGGTTTCCGCCAGCAGTGCCGCCACCACCGGGGGATAGGCGTGGCGCTCGAGCATGCCGTCGACGGCGGCATCCAGGCGCACCAGACGGCCGCGCACCCCGGCTCCTTCGATCTGGAACGGCAGGATGAAATCGCCGAACGGCGGTTCAAGGCGGAGCGACATGGTCCTGAAGATAGGGGCTGTGGCGCCGTCGCCAATGGCCGCCGGAGCGGTTTACCGCCGCACCCGGCATTGCCGCGTCAGCCGAGACACCAGGCAAGAATACCCTTCTGCGCGTGCAACCGGTTTTCCGCCTCGTCCCACACCACCGATTGCGGGCCATCGATGACCGCGTCCGTGACTTCCTGGCCGCGGTGTGCCGGCAGGCAGTGCATGAACAGGGCATCCGGCCGGGCCCGCGCCATCAGCGCCTCGTCAACCCGGTAAGGGGCAAGCAAATTATGACGCGTTTCCGCTTCCCGCGTACCCATGGACACCCAGGTGTCGGTCACCACCAGGTCGGCATCGGCAACCGCCGCTTCCGGGGACGCCATCACTGTGACCTCCCCACCCTCCCGATGCGCCCATTCCAGGAGGCCGTTGCTCGGCTGAAGCGGAGCCGGACAGGCCAGATTCAGCCGGAATCCGAATCGCACCGCTGCCTGGACCCATGACCGGGCCACGTTGTTGGCATCGCCGCTCCACGCCACAAGGCGCCCGGCGATACTGCCCCGATGTTCCTCGAACGTCATCACGTCCGCCATCAACTGGCAAGGATGCGACTCGTCCGTAAGCCCGTTGATCACCGGCACCGAAGCATGCATCGCGAGTTCGACCAGCTTGCCGGGCTTGGAGGTGCGGATCATGATCGCATCCACGTAACGCGACAACACGCGCGCGGTATCCGCCATGGATTCGCCGCGGTTGAGTTGCGATTCCGCATCGGTCAGAACCACGACGTCACCGCCCAGCTGCCGCATCGCCACCTCGAACGACACCCGGGTCCGGGTGGACGGCTTTTCGAAGATCATGGCAAGGGTGCGGCCGGCCAGGGGGCGTTCATGTCGGCCGACGTCGCGCTTGAAGGCTGCGGCCAGATCGAGCATGCGACGCAACGTGGACCGATCGAACCGGTCCAGATCCAGAAAGTGGCGGGGTGCAGCCATCCCGTGCCCCCCTTCCGTCACCGATCTGCCATGCTATGCCGCCTTCTCCGCCAGCGCGGAACAGGCTCGATGGATCATCTCCAGAGCCGCATCCACGTGCCCTTCGTCGATGATCAGGGCGGGCAAAAGCCGCACCACGTTGTCCGACGCCGGTACCGTCAGCAGGCCGTCTTCCATCAGGGTCGCCACCAGCCGCCGGTTCTCCACCACGCACTTGAGGCCCAGCATCAGGCCGATGCCGCGCACCTCCGCAATCACGCCGGGATACAGCGCCGGCAACCGTTCCAGCCGGTCCCGCAGGATCCGGCCCATCCGGGAAACATGGTCGAGAAAGCCCGGAGCCAGCACCACATCCAGAACCGCGTTGCCCACCGCCATCGCCAGCGGGTTGCCGCCGAAGGTGGTCCCATGACTGCCGGGGGTCAGCGTCCGGGCCGCCGGCCCCGCGGCGAGGCAGGCGCCGATGGGAAAGCCGCCGCCCAGCCCCTTGGCCACGGCCATCACGTCCGGTTCGACCCCACCCCACTGATGGGCGAACAACCGTCCGGTGCGGCCCACCCCGCACTGTACCTCATCGAAGAACAGCAGAAGGCCCGCGGCATCGGCGATAGCCCGCAGACCGCGAAGGAAGGCGGGATCCGCGACGCGGATGCCACCTTCGCCCTGCACCGGCTCCACCAGGATCGCCGCGGTCTCGGGACCGACAGCCGCCTTGACGGCCTCGATATCCCCGAACGGGACCTGATCGAAGCCCTCCACCGGGGGATCGAACCCGGCCAGGGCGTTGGCCGAACCGCCGGCGGCAATGGTGGCCAGCGTGCGGCCATGAAACGCGCCCGCGAACGTGACCACCCGGTAGCGCTCCGGCCGGCCGGCATCATCGTGATACTTTCGGACCAGCTTGAGGCCGGCCTCGAGCGCCTCCGCGCCGCTGTTGCAGAAGAACACGGCATCGGCAAAACACGCCGCAGCCAGCCGCGCGGCCAGCCGCTCCTGCCCCGGAATGCGGAAGAGATTGGAACAATGCCACAGGGTTTCCGCCTGGCGGGTCAGTGCCGCCACCAGGTGGGGATGGCAATGACCAAGGCCGGTCACCGCGATGCCGGCACCGAAGTCCAGGTAGCGGCGCCCGTCCTCAGCGATCAGCCAAGGCCCCTCCCCTCGCTGGAATGCCAAATCCAGGCGACGATAGTTCTGCATCACCGCGGATGCCACCGGACCCCTCCCGAAAACGGCAAGGGCCGGTGCCAAGCACCGGCCCAGCTCCGAAAAACCGAAACTTTATGAAGCGCCTTGCCGGCTTGTCAACGCTCACGAGACGTCCCGGGCGTCGAAAAGGAAACGGCCGGTTTTGAGGCCGGCCGTCAGTCAGGCTCTGTGAGCCGATCGGAGTGCCCGGCGGCTGGGGGACCGCCGGGCTTCTTGTGAAGGAGGCTTGTACCGAGCATCATTTCCCGATCGGCGTCTTTTGGCCAGACAGAATTGCCCCAAAAACCTCCGGTCCGCATCAAAAAGACGTTACAGCTTTGTGATGGTCGCCGGGTCCGACTGGCGGCCGGAAGATCACCGGAAGATCAGAGGCGTGCCCAGGCCGGCTTCACCGGTGTCAGTGTCGCATCGCCGGCCGTCATCGGCACATCCGGCCTGTCCAGGGCATCGAGACGGATCAGAGCCAAGCCCAGACCCTCCTGGGCCGACCGTGTCTCCCCCACCGCCCGGTCGCCCTGGCGAATTTCCGTCCCCGGCGGCGGGGTCTCGCCATCGATGCGCACCGGCATGAGCCGCTTCTTGACGAGGCCGCGATAGCGGGTGCGTGCGGTCAGCTCCTGGCCCATGAAGCAGCCCTTGTCCCAATCCACGCCATTCAGCTCATCGAAGCCGTTCTCCAGCAGAATCGCCTTGTCCACCGGCATGTCCCGGCTGCCGTCCGGCAGGCCGAGGCTGAGCCGCAACCGCTCGTAGGCGGCCCGGTCCACCGGTTCCAGCCCGGCCTGACGCATCAGCGATTCCGCCCCGTCCCGTGGCAGGATCGCGCGCCCACCCATGTCGGCCAGGCGCGGATCGATCAGCACGATCCCTTCCCCCAGGGCACGCGCGGCGCCGGCCACCAACGCAAGGTCCAGGGCCCGCAACACATCCGCGCCGACGATGGCGGCCACAGCCAAAGCCTCGCTGCGGTCCGCCAGCGTGACGTTGGCGCGCAGCTTGAACAGACTGAGCCGACGGGCGAGGTCCGCCAGCCGCGCCCGCTCACAATCCAGCAGCAGCGCCTCGCCCGAGGCGGCCATGACGAAATCGAACTGGAATTTGCCTTGCGGGCTCAACAGGGCGGCATACACCGCGCGCCCGGGTGCAACCTTGAAAACGTCGTTGGAGACGAGCCCCTGAAGGAATGACGCGCGGTCCGGCCCCTCGATCGCCAGGATGCCGCGATCTTCCAAAATCACATAGCCGCTTGCGGTCATCAGCACGCCCGTGGTTTCGGGTTTCTTCGGCTGGCAGAGTTGGTCCTGCGATCCGGTCGGGACAAGAGCGGGGCGAACATTGGCAACCCCCCTCGCCGCATGGTAATCGCTGCAATCATGACCGATCACAGCAACGGTGCCCCCCTTGGAGAAGTCGGGCTTTCAGCTTTGGTGGTTGCCCACAACGAGGAAGCGCAACTGGCCGACTGTCTCGCCACGCTCGGCTTCGCCGATGAGATCGTGGTGGTGCTGGACCGCTGCACCGACGGCTCGCGGGCCATCGCGGCCCGTTTCACCGACCGCCTGATCGAAGGCGCCTGGCCACGGGAAGGTGATCGGCGCAACACCGGGATCGAGGCGTGTCGAGGGAACTGGATTCTGGAAGTGGACGCCGACGAGCGCATCCCCGAAGGCCTTGCCCTGGAGACGCGCAACATAGCCGAGAATTCGCCTTACGACTGGCACCTGATCCCGGTGGACAACTACATCGGCAGCCGGCTGGTCCGCCATGGCTGGGGGGGATCGTTCGGTCGAAGGTCCGTGCCCGGGCTGTTCCGGCGCGGCGCCAAGGTGTGGGGCGATGAACGCGTGCACCCCCGGCTCACCTGGCAGGGCCGGCAGGGGCCGCGGCTGACCCACCCGCTGCTGCATTTCGTCGATCGCGACATCTCCGACATGCTCCACCGGCTCGACCGCTACACCTCCGCGCGGGCGCGGGACCTGCGCGAACACGGCAACGTCGGCTCGATGGCCGGCAACGTCCGCCGGCTGTTCTCCCGCGCGTTCAAATGTTACATCCGGCGCAAAAGGGCTATCGGGAAGGGGGCTGGGGCGTTCTGTTGGCGCTGTGCGCCGGGCTGTACCCGCTGCTCTCGTATCTCAAGGCGACCCTGGAGGACGACCGTGGCCGGCCGATCGCGCCAACGTCCGCGAAGCGCCGCCAATGACGCACCGACGGGGCTTCGTCCGGTGCGGGTGATGCAGGTGATCGCGGGCGCCGAACAGGGCGGTGCCGAGGCTTTCTTCGAACGCCTGGTACCGGCACTCAGCCGGGCCGGAGTCGATCAATACGCCGCCATCCGCACCCATCCCGCGCGCGCCGGCAAGCTCGGGGCGGCCGGTGTCCCCGTTGCCCAGTTCCGCTTCGGCTCGCCCCTGGACGTCTCGACCCGTCTTGGGCTCCGGCGGCTGGCGAGACGGTTCCGCCCCGACGTCGTGATGACCTGGATGAACCGGGCGAGCCGGCTGTGCCCGCGCGGGCCGTACGTTCGATTGGGCCGGCTCGGCGGCTACTACGACCTCAAATATTACCGCGGGTGCGACCATCTGGCCATCCTGACCGAGGACCTGAAGAAGCACGTCGTCGACAACGGCTTCCCGGCCGACCGGGTCCACTGTGTCCCCAACTTCGCCGACGAGACGCCCGCCACCCCTATGGCGCGAACGGCATTCGAAACGCCGGAAACCGGCCGACTCATCCTTGCCGCAGGCCGGCTGCACCGCAACAAGGGCTTCGATACCTTGATCCGGGCGATGAGCCGCTTGCCGGGGACATACCTGTGGCTCGCCGGTGAGGGGCCGGAACGCACCGCCTTGACCGAACTCGCCACACAACTCGACGTGGCCGGACGTGTCCGCTTCCTCGGCTGGCGGGAGGACGTTCCAGCGCTGCTGGGCGCGGCCGACGTGTTCGTGTGCTCCTCCCGGCACGAACCTTTCGGCAGCATTCTGGTGGAAGCCTGGGCACGGGCGGTGCCCTTGATCGCCGCCGCCAGCCAGGGGCCGCGGGCGATCATGACCGATGGTGTGGATGGCGTGCTGGTGCCCATCGATGATGCCGACGCTTTGGCCGAGGCGATCGGACGGGTGCTGGACGACCCGGCGCTGGCCAAGCGACTCGCCGCCGCCGGACATGCCGCCTACGTTGCCCGCTTCAGCGAAGCGGCGGTGGTCCGGGCCTACCTGGACCTGTTCGAGCGGCTGCTCGGCCATCCCGCCGATGCGGCGCGACAGCCGGGCGAAACCGCCGCCGTGGCCGCCCGCCCCTGAGCCCGGACGCAAGCCGATGCAGCAGTTCAAGACCGATGACGGCGAAATCATCCACCTCCAGGTGAGTGGATCGGGCCCACCCATTGTGCTGCTGCACGAATGGGCCTCCAACCACCGGGTGTGGAACCCCGTGGTCCGGGCCCTGGAGCCCCGGTTCACCCTGTACCGGTGGGATGCGCGGGGGCACGGCGGGCATGCGCTCGAGGGCCGGGAGCCGCCGACGGTGGGCCGCATGGCGCAGGACCTCGGCCAGATGCTGGACCACTTCGGGCTCGATCGGGTGCTGCTGGCCGGTCATTCCATGGGCGCCCTGGTGGCCTGGGAGTACATCGCCCGCCACGGCTGTGCCCGGCTGGCCGGGCTCTGTGTGGTCGACCAGTCGCCGCGCCTGGTCACCGACGCCGGGTGGCGCCTCGGCATCTATTATGACTGGCCGGCGGAACGGGATGCCGCGTTTGTCGCCGACCTCCGGCGCGACTTCGTCGAGACGGTGGTGCGGCTGGTGGGACAGAGCCGCAGCGCCGCGGCGCGGGCCCGCTACACCGATCCGGCCGATGGGCTGTGGCGGCTGCGTGCCTTCATGGCCTCGGTAACCCCGGCGCCGATGATCACCGCGTGGGAGAGCCTGACGGCGGCCGATTGGCGGCCGGTGCTGCCGCGGATCACCGTGCCGGTGTTGCTGGTCTACGGCTCCGACAGCAACTTCTATGGGGTGGAGACCGGCGAATTCGTGCGCGACGCGGTGCCGGACGGGCGCCTCCGGGTGTACGAGGGCGCCGACCACTCCCCCCACTTGGCCGAGCCTGCGCATTTCGCGGCCGATCTGGCCGCCTTCGCCGAAAGCCTGCCGTGGCCGGGTCGGTAGCCGGCGTCCGCCACCGCCGCTTCCGCCCCTCCCGACCTGGCCGGGCGTGTCCCGGGCATCCACGTCTTGCCTTCCCCTGAGACGGGAGCGCGGCGCCACGGTTTTCCGTGGATGGCCGGAACAAGTCCGGCCAAGTTTGGGAGAGGAGACCGCCGGGACAGACCCGGGCACGAAAACGGCGGCGCCGAAGCGCCGCCGCAAGCGTTACGCGTTGAGGCCGGCGTCAGGCCAGCGGCTCGACCTCGCACGCCTCCACACCCCAGATGTCGCGGGCGTATTCGGCGATGGTGCGGTCGGAGCTGAACCGGCCGGTGCGGGCGATGTTGATGATCGCCTTGCGGGTCCAGGCATCCTGGTCGCGATAGAGCCGGTCCACCTGGTCCTGCGCCTCGATGAAGGGGCGGAGGTCGGCCAGGTGCATGTAGTAGTCCCCCTGCTCCAGGAGCGAGGTGACCAGCGGCTGGAAGATGCCGGGCTCGGTCAGGCTGAAGAAGTCGTTCTTGATCAGGTCGATGGCCCGGCGAATCTCGTCATCGCCGTTGTAGATCTCCCACGGATTGTAGGCGTTGCGGCGGTCCGCCACCTCCTCCGCGGTGAGGCCGAAGATGAAGATGTTCTCATCCCCCACCTCGTCGCGAATTTCCACATTGGCGCCGTCCAGGGTGCCGATGGTGAGCGCTCCGTTCATCGACAGCTTCATGTTGCCGGTGCCCGACGCCTCCATCCCGGCGGTGGAGATCTGCTCGCTCAGGTCGGCAGCGGGGATGATCTTCTCGGCCAGTGACACGCGGTAGTCCGGCAGGAACACAACCTTGAGCTTGTCATTGAGCGCCGGGTCGAAGTTGACAACGCTGCCCACCTGGTTGATCAGCTTGATGATAAGCTTGGCGATGAAGTAACCGGGAGCGGCCTTGCCGGCGAAGATGAAGGTGCGCGGCACCACGTCCAGGTTCGGGTTTTCCTTCAGCCGACTGAACATGATGATGGCATAGAGGCAGAGCAGCAGCTGCCTCTTGTATTCGTGGATGCGCTTGATCTGCACATCGAACATCGAATCGAGCGGGACGGTCACGTCCAACTCCCGCTTGATGTAGTCCGCGAGAGCGGCCTTGTTGGCCTGCTTGATGTCCCGGATGCTCTTGCGGAACCCTTTGTCCTCCAGATGCTTCTCGATGCCGCGGAGCTGGTCGAGGTCGGTGATCCAGCCGTCGCCGATGGCCTCGGTGATCAGCCTGGCCAGGCCCGGGTTGGCCTTCAGCAGCCAGCGGCGGGGGGTGACCCCGTTGGTCTTGTTGTTGAAGCGGTCCGGGAAGAACTGGGCGAAATCGGGCATCGCCCGCTCCCGCAGCAGACGCGTGTGCAGCGCCGCCACGCCGTTGGTGGACTTGCTGCCGACGATGCACAGGTTGGCCATGCGCACCTGCTTCTCGGGATATTCCTCGATGATGCTCATGCGCTGCAGGCGATCGACATCGCCCGGATGACTGGTGGCGACCTTGCGCATGAAGCCGCTGTTGATCTCGTAGATGAGCTGCAGGTGGCGGGGCAGCAGCCGTTCGAACATGGTCACCGGCCACCGCTCCAGCGCTTCCGGCAGCAGGGTGTGGTTGGTGTAGGCGGTGCTGTTGACCGTAAGCTCCCAGGCCTTCTTGGGGTCCAGTTCCTCCTGGTCGATCAGGATGCGCATCAGCTCCGGGACCACCACCGCCGGATGGGTGTCGTTCATCTGGATGCAGACCTTGTCGGGCAGGGCGTTCCAGTCGTCGTTGTGGGCCTTGAAGCGGCGGATGATGTCCTGCACCGAGCAGGAGACGAAAAAGTACTGCTGACGCAGCCGAAGTTCGCGCCCGGCATAGATGGCGTCGCTCGGGTACAACACCTTGGTGAGGTTCTCCGCCATCACCTTGTCTTCCACCGCCTCAACGTAGGAGCCGCGGTTGAAATCCTGGAAGTCGAAATCCTCGGTCGCCTGAGCCGTCCACAGCCGGAGGGTGTTGACGTTGTAGGCGCCGTAGCCGACCACCGGCATGTCATAGGGCAGCCCCACCACCGGGCGGGTATCCAGCCACCGCCAGCGCGACGCGCCGTTGGTGCGCTGCGCCTCCACCCGGCCGCCGAACGGCACGAGATAGGAATACTCGGGGTGGGGAATTTCCCACGGGTTGCCCATGCGGAGCCAGTTATCCGGCTCCTCCATCTGGTAGCCGTTTTCGATCCGCTGCTTGAAGATGCCGTAGTCATACCGGATGCCGTACCCGATCGCCGGCAGTTTGAGCGTGGCCATCGAATCGAGGAAACAGGCGGCGAGCCGTCCGAGGCCGCCGTTGCCGAGAGCGGCATCCACCTCGACATCGCGCAGGATGTCCCAGTCCAGGCCCAGTCGGGTCATGGCTTCCCGGCAGGTATCCTCCATCAGAAGGCTGATGACGTTGTTGCCCATGGCCCGGCCGATCAGGAATTCGAGCGAGAGGTAGCAGACCCGCTTGACGTTGCGCTTGTGGTAAATCTGCTGGGTATGGATCCAGCGCCCAACCAAGCGGTCCCGCACAGCCAAAGCAAGCGCCTGGTAGCGGTCCTGGGTTGTGGCGGAATACTGATCCTTGGCCAGGGTAAAGTGCAGGTGGAAATTGAAGCTTCGGATCAGACTGTCGACATCCGTGCCGGTGTGATAATCTTCGGGAATGCCCTTGACCTTGGCCGCCGGCGTCTTTGCTGCGGTGGTTTCGCCTCTCATGCTTGCTTCTCCCTCCCTGGCTGGATGCGGTTGCGCTCGCGACGGCTGCCCGCCGCCACGCGGCCCATCAGGTCTCCAGCGCCCCGTTGGATGATGTCTCCCAGAGCCTCGTTCTGAGCCGTGTCGGTCCGAGGCTTGTTGCTCGGCGCCATCATAGCCTGAGGTGCCGGCCGCTTCAAACCCAGCACGCAACCGGAGTGCGCCCTGGACCCGGAAGGCCGGAAAGCCGAGGCGGCGCGCCCGGGTCTAGACCGGGTGACCGCGGCGGCTTCACAACGACAGCGAAACCGGGCTAAAAGCACCCCTATTGGTGACAAGTCTGCGCTTGGCCGACGCGGCGGTCTGAACGGCGGCATCGGCGGTCGGGCGGGTTGACAGTGGGGACGGTGGGCATGACCAACGGCGGCAAGAACGACAAAGGCAAGATTTCTGGCGCCGGCACGCCCGGCGACAAGCGGAAAGGCGCGGGCTCGGCGTCGACGAAGGCGCGGGCCGCCGACCAGGGAGCCAAGCGACCGGCGCCGCCGCCCGAATCTCCCGCCAAGGCACCAGCCGCCGGCAAGGCCGCATCCGAAAAGCCCAAGCCCGGCGAAAAGCCGCAGTCCGGCGAAAAGTCGAAGTCCGGCGCCACCCCGCCACCGGCTGCCAAGGCGCAAAAAGTTGCGCCGACCCGACCGGAGCAACCGCAAGCATCGGACAAGTCAGCCGCAAACCCCCCTGCTGCTGCGAAACCGGCAGCGAGCGCAGGTTCAGCCCAGCCGCCGGCACAACCGGGCGCGGCCACTCCGTCGAAGCCTCGGGAGACAAGCCCCTCGTCGCCGCAGCCTGCCGCCGCACCACCGTCACCGCCGTCGAAGCCGGCGGCGCCACAGCCCCCCACCTCGGCCCAGCCTACGCCGACCAAGCCTGAGCCCACCAAGCCTGCGGCAACGCCTGCACCCCCACCCAAACCTCAGCCGGCGCCGGCCAAGCCGCTGCCGCCACTGGCATCGGACGCCGATATCCATGCCGTGGTGGATGCCAACCATCGCGATCCGTTCGGGTTCCTCGGCATGCATGCGCTCACCCCGGAAGGCGATCTGGTCGTCCGAGCGTTCCTGCCCGAGGCCCGGGAAGTGGCGATTATCGATGCCGAAAGCGGGGCGCGGGTGGCGGCGATGCAGCGGCTGCACGAAGCGGGACTGTTCGCGGGGGCGGTGTCCGGCCGTCCGGCACCATTCCGCTACCGCCTGGCAGTGGTCACGGACGCGGGCGACTCGGTGATCGATGACGCCTACCGCTTCCCGCCGCTTCTCGGCGACGAGGATACCCGCCTGCTGCGCGAGGGGCAGCACTGGCACGCCTACACGCGGCTGGGCGCGCATCCGGCTCTGGTGGATGGCATCGCCGGAGTCAGCTTCGCGGTGTGGGCCCCCAATGCGTTCCGGGTGGCGGTGGTCGGCGATTTCAACGGCTGGGACGGTCGTTGCCACGGCATGCGGCTCCGCCACGACTGCGGTGTGTGGGAGATCTTCGTTCCCGCCGCCACCGCGGCCCAACTCTATAAATATGAGATCAAGACGGCCGCTGATGCCCGGCCGATCCTGAAAATCGACCCGCTGGCCTTCCAGGCAGAGCGCTGGCCCGGCACAGCCTCCATCGTTGCCGACCCCGACCGCTATCGCTGGGGTGATCGCGTCTGGATGCAGGCGCGCAAGGATCGGCAGCACGCCAAGGAGCCGATGTCGATCTACGAGGTTCACCTCGGGTCCTGGCGACGCAAGCCGGAGGAGGATGCGCGCTGGCTCACCTATGAGGAATTCGCCGACGAGCTGCCCGGCTATGTCAAGGAGATGGGCTTCACCCACGTGGAATTGCTGCCGGTCAGCGAGTTCAATTTCGAGGGCTCGCTCGGCTATCATCCCACCGCGCTGTTTGCGCCGACCGGGCGATTCGGCGATCCCGACGGCCTGCGCCGGCTGATCGACCGGTGTCATCAGGCGGGAATCGGGGTCATCCTCAACTGGGTGGCGGTGCAGTTCCCGGACGAAGCGGAGGGGCTCGCCCGTTTCGACGGTACGGTCCTGTATGAACACCCCGACCCGCGGCAGCAGCGCCATCCGATTTGGAATACGCTGATCTACAACTACGGCTCCCCGCAGGTCGCCAACTTCCTGATCAGCAACGCGCTGTTCTGGCTGAAGGAATATCACGTCGACGGTCTCCGAATCGACGGCTTGGCCTCGATCCTCTACCTGGATTATGGCCGCGGCCCGGGTCAGTGGTCCCACAATCGCTACGGCGGCCATGAGAACCTGGAAGCCATCGACTTCCTCAGACAGTTGAACGAAACCGTGTCCAGGGAACTGCCCGGCACGTTCACCGTCGCTGAGGAAGAATCCGGATGGCCAATGGTGTCACGGCCGACATTCGTCGGTGGCCTCGGTTTCGGCTTCAAGTGGAACGAGGCATGGCTGAACGAGACCCTGCGCTACATGGCCCGGAACCCGATTCACCGGAAATACTACCACGAGGAGTTGACTCACGGCCCCTCATACGTATTTCAGGAGAATTATATCACCCCCCTGTCGCATGGGTTGGTTTCGGGCGGCAAAGGCCCCTTGATCGGCCGAATGCCCGGCAGTCATTGGGACAAGTGCGCCAATCTTCGCCTCTTCTATGCCCTGATGTACGCGCAGCCCGGGAAAAAACTTCTGTTCATGGGCAACGAGTTTGCCCAGTACCGCGAATGGAACCATGAGATCAGCCTGGATTGGCACATGCTTGACGATCCGCTACACAAGGGGATGCAGACGCTGATCGCCGACTTGAATACGGTCTACGCAGCCACACCGGCACTGCATGAAGGTGATTGCGCGGAAAACGGATTCGCCTGGATCGACTCCAACGATACCGACCAGAGCGTCATTTCCTTCCTGCGGTTCGGCGCCGAAGACCGGCGGGTGGCCACCGTGATCTGCAACTTCACCCCGGTAGTGCGGCAGGGCTACCGCATTGGCGTGCCCTATGAGGGGTATTATACGGAACGCCTCAACACCGATGCGGCCCGCTATGGCGGCAGCAATGTCGGCAATGCCGGTGGTGTCTGGGCTGACGCCGAGCCGATGCATGGCCGGCCCTGCTCCCTTCCGGTCGTGTTGCCGCCTTATGCCGCCGTGATCCTTGAATACACCGGGACCAAGCCGGCCACGACCGACGACGTTGCCGAATCATCGGCATTGACCACATAAGAAGTGGGGAACCCGTGGTTACGTAAGGATTCTTGATGCCGACAGCGCTGTACACCCACCCGATCTGCCTGCAACACGACATGGGGGCGTGGCACCCGGAATCGCCGGAGCGCTTGCGGGCGATCCTGAAGGCTTTGGAGTCCGAGACGTTCGCCTACCTGGAGCGGCGTGAAGCGCCGATCGGGACCCTCACGGAAATCGAGCGGGTTCATGCACCGTTCTACGTCGAGGCGATTTTCGAAAACGTGCCGCAGCGGGGGCATGTTCACCTGGACCCCGACACCGCGATGAACAGCGCTTCGGGTAATGCCGCGCTCCACGCCGTCGGCGGCATTTGCGCCGCGGTCGATGCGGTTGTGGGCGGAGAGGTGCGCAATGCCTTCTGCGCCGTGCGCCCACCCGGCCATCATGCGGAAACCGCCCAGGCCATGGGCTTCTGCTTCTTCAACAACGTCGCCATCGCCGCGGAGCATGCCCGCCACGTACACGGTCTGGAGCGGATTGCGGTGGTCGATTTTGATGTCCACCACGGCAACGGCACCCAGAACTATTTCTTCCGCTACCGTGACCTGTTCTATGCCTCCAGCCACCAGTGGCCGTGCTATCCGGGCACCGGGATGGAGCACGAGACCGGCGTCTACAACAACATCTGCAACGTGCCGCTTCGCCCCGGTGCCGGGTCCGAGGAGTTCCGCCAAGCGTATACCGACCGGATCCTGCCGGCCCTCGACCGGTTTCGCCCGGACATGATTCTCATATCCGCCGGCTTTGACGCCCATGCACGGGACCCGCTGGCCCAGCTTCGCGTGCAGACCGAAGACTACGCGTGGCTCACACGCGAGTTGCTGAGCATCGCCGAGAGACGCTGCGGCGGGCGTGTCGTCTCCACCCTGGAGGGCGGCTACGACCTGCAGGCGCTCGCAGACAGCGTGGCGGTGCACGTCAAGGCCTTGATGGGCAGTTGAGCATCGCCACCTCCGGGATGCCGGCCGCAAGCTTCACGGCTTGCCTGTCCCGCCGCGCAACCTTATTCTCCGCTGCGTTGATGCCAGGGGTGGGAATGGCCGAAGAACAGCCCGTACAGGCCGTGGAAACGCTGGCCTTCGAAGATGCTCTCGCGGAACTGGAAGACATCGTGCGCCGTCTCGAGAGCGGATCGGCCAAGCTGGACGAGGCCATCGCTGCTTACGAGCGCGGTGCTGCGTTGAAACGGCACTGCGAGACAAAGCTTCAGGAAGCCGAAGCCCGGGTCGAGCGCATTGTCCTCGGCGCCGACGGCAAAGTCACGACAAGTCCTGCGGACCTGGACTGACAAAGGGGGGACCGGTGGTCGAGATCAGATCGGCTCTCGCCGAAAACGCGTGTGCCGTCAACGAGGTGCTTGAGGGCCTGTTACCTTTGTCCGACGACCCTGAAGCACGCCTGATCGAGGCCATGCGCTACGCGGTATTGTCGGATGGTAAACGAATTCGCCCTTTCCTGGTCACTGCCAGTGCGTCGCTGTTCGATGTGACGCCGTCCTATGCGCTGCGCGTGGCCGCGGCGGTTGAACTGGTGCACTGCTATTCCCTTGTGCATGATGATCTGCCGGCGATGGATGATGACGAACTCCGTCGCGGCCTGCCCACCGTGCATGTGAAATTCGACGAGGCCACCGCTGTTCTGGCCGGCGACGCACTGCTGACCCGGGCATTCGAGGTTCTGGCCGAGCCTGCGACCCATTCGGACCCGCGGGTGCGGAGTGATCTCGTGGTGGAACTGGCCCGCGCCGCCGGGGCCGACGGCATGGTGGGCGGTCAGATGCTGGACCTGTTGGCGGAGCATCACCGCCTCAGCGAGCATGAGGTCACCCGCTTACAGCGGCTCAAGACCGGGGCCCTCATCGGGTTTGCCTGCACGTCCGGCGCGATCCTGGGCAAGTCCTCCGAGGCGGCACGCAGTGCGTTGCACGCCTATGCCCACGACCTCGGACTTGCCTTCCAGATCGTCGACGACCTTCTCGACGTAGAAGGCGATCCCGCCGAACTCGGCAAGAACATCCGCAAGGATGAGGCCGCCGGCAAAGCGACCTTTGTCACCCTGCTCGGGCGCGAACGAGCACGCCATCAATCCGCCATGTTGGCGGAGCAGGCGGTTCGCCATCTCGACATGTTTGCGGAGGCGGCAGAGCCGCTGCGTGCGCTGGCGCGTTTCGTGGTGGACAGGCGCAACTGACGGGGGCACGTAAGGGCGGCGCCGCCCGCGCCGGGCGCCGGCCGCGGCAAGATCGGCTCCCGCCGACGGGGCCATTGGTTAAGGAGACTCAGGTTTGACCAAGGATGTCGTCACCGCCTCGTTGCTGGATCGGATCGACGGTCCCGCCGATCTTAAAAGCCTCGATTCCCACATGCTACCACAACTGGCCAAGGAACTGCGGGATGAGACGATTCGTGTCGTCTCCATTACCGGTGGCCACCTCGGCGCCAGCCTCGGCGTGGTCGAACTCACGCTCGCGCTGCATTACGTTTTCGACACGCCGACCGACCGGCTGATCTGGGACGTGGGCCATCAGGCCTATCCGCACAAGATCCTGACCGGGCGCCGCCAGCGCATGCTGACGCTGCGTCAGGGCGGCGGCCTGTCCGGCTTCACCAAACGGGCTGAGAGCATCTACGATCCGTTCGGGGCGGCCCACACCTCCACCTCGATCTCCGCCGCTCTCGGCATGGCGGTAGCCCGGGACTTTCGTGGCGACGACAACAATGTGCTCGCAGTGATCGGAGACGGTGCCATGAGCGCCGGCATGGCCTACGAAGCCATGAACAATGCCGGTTCGATGGATTCCCGCCTGATCGTGATCCTCAACGACAACGACATGTCCATCGCCCCGGCGGTGGGCGCCATGAGTGCGTACCTGTCGCGGCTGATCTCTTCCAAGCCGTACCGGTCCGTCCGACACTTCGCGGCCGACGTCGCCCGCAAGTTCCCCCGACGGTTGAGCGAAGCGGCCCGCCGGGCCGAGGAGTACGCTCGCGGCCTCGTCACCGGCGGCACCTTGTTCGAAGAGATGGGATTCTTCTACGTCGGCCCCATCGACGGGCACAACTTCGACCACCTGCTGCCCGTGCTCTGCAACTTGCGCGACGACCGCCAGCCCGGCCCTGTCCTTCTGCATGTGGTGACCCGCAAGGGCCATGGCTATCCGCCGGCGGAGCGGTCTGCCGACAAGTTCCATGGCGTCGGCAAGTTCGACGTGGTTACCGGTGAACAGGTCAAGGCCAAAGCCAATGCCCCCGCGTACACCAAGGTGTTTGCCCAGGCTCTCACCCAGGCGGCGGAACAGGACAGCAAGCTGGTCGCTATCACCGCCGCCATGCCCGCAGGGACGGGGCTGGACCTGTTCGGCAAACGGTTTCCGGAACGATTCTTCGACGTCGGCATCGCCGAACAGCATGCGGTAACCTTCGCCGCCGGCCTCGCCGCCGAAGGCTTCAAGCCGTTTGCCGCCATCTATTCCACCTTCCTGCAGCGCGGCTATGACCAGGTGGTTCACGATGTGGCGATCCAGCAGTTACCCGTCCGCTTCGCCATCGACCGGGCCGGGCTCGTGGGGGCCGACGGTGCGACCCATGCCGGTGCGTTCGATCTCGCCTACCTGTGCTGCCTGCCCGGCTTCGTGGTGATGGCGCCGGGCGACGAGGCCGATCTGGTGCGCATGGTGGCAACCGCTGCCGCCATTGATGACAGGCCAAGCGCAATCCGCTACCCGCGCGGCGAAGGCATGGGGGTGGAGTTGCCCCCTGTGGGCGAGCGGCTGGAGATTGGCAAGGGTCGGATCCTGCGGGAAGGCACCAAGGTCGCCCTGTTGAGCCTGGGCGGACGGCTGAATGAAGCCGGCAAGGCGGCCGAGGACTTGGCGGCACGCGGCCTCTCCACCACCCTGGCCGACGCGCGCTTCGCCAAGCCGCTGGACGAAGACCTGATCCGCCGTCTTGCCGCCGAGCACGAGGTGATGATCACCATCGAGGAGGGATCGGCCGGCGGCTTCGCGGCTCATGTGATGCAGTTCATGGCCACGGCCGGGCTGCTGGACAACGGCCTGCGGTTCCGTCCGATGGTGTTGCCGGACCGCTTCATCGACCAGGATACGCCCGACCGCCAGTACGAAGATGCGGGGCTCAATGCGCGCCATATCGTGGCCACCGCGCTGACGGCGCTGGGGCTCGACCGGGAGGCCACGGAAGCGGCGCGGGCGTGATGCCATCTGCAACGGAACGTGCGCCCAAGGTGTGAACCCTCGGGTCGATCAGCTTCTGGTGGACCGTGGCCTGGTCGAAAGCCGCGCCCGGGCACAGGCCCTGATCCTCGCCGGCCTGGTGTTCAGCGGCGAGCGACGCGTGGCCAAAGCGGGCGACCGCCTGCCGGAAGACGCTCCCCTGGAGGTGCGCGGGCGCGAGCATCCGTGGGTGTCCCGCGGCGGGATCAAGCTGGCCCACGCCCTTGAGCATTTCGCGATCGACCCTGCGGGCCTGACCTGCCTGGACGTCGGCGCATCCACCGGCGGCTTCACCCATGTCCTGCTGGAGCGCGGTGCGGCACGGGTCTACGCGGTCGATGTCGGCCACGGGCAGTTCGCCTGGCAACTCCGCACCGATCCGCGGGTGGTGGTGCTGGAGCGGACCAATGTCCGCAACCTCACCCGGCAGCAGGTGCCGGAAGCGGTGGACCTGATCGTCTGCGACGTGAGTTTCATCGGGCTCGAAGTGGCGTTACCGGCGGCACTGGCCCTGGCCGCGCCGCACGCACGCTTGGTCGCGCTGATCAAGCCGCAGTTCGAGGCCGGCCGTGGCAGTGTGGGCAAAGGGGGGGTGGTGCGCGATCCAGCAGTGCGGGAAGCGGTGTGCGTGCGTCTCCGCGACTGGATCGCCGCCCGGCCGGGCTGGCTGGTGCTGGGGGTCACCCCGAG
>REEP01000013.1 GCA_007695045.1 Rhodospirillales bacterium
GTTTACAGCCCGTCCCCTTTAGCCGCTCGGGCACCCCTCCGGCACGCCGCTAGCGATAGCGAACCGGCGGAAAGAGGTTCGCCAATATGAACGTTTTGGACACGATGTCAACGCCGTACATCATAAATGAGCGACGCACGAACTGATGGGCCGCCCCTTGCGGCAACGACCTGATTGCATAGAACCTATCGTTCACCATGACCAAACGCAAGCGCTCCCCCGCCGCGTCGACCCCCCGCAGTCCGCACCCGGGCGCCGCCGTGTGGCTGTTCGGCACGCATGCGGTCGCAAGCGCCGTCGCCAACCCGAACCGGACTTGCCGCCGCCTGGTCGCCACGGCTGCCGCGGTCGACACCCTGAGCGCCTTGATGGCGGCGGCGCCCGTCCCCCGCCCCCGTATCGATGTCGTTGAACCGAGAGAGTTGGAAGCATTGCTCCCACCCGGAGCCGTTCACCAGGGGCTCGCGGCCCAGGCGGTTCCGCTGTCGCAACCCGACCTGGAAAGCCTGTTACACCGGCTAGGTCCCGACGCCCCGTGCCGTCTGGTGGTTCTGGATCAGGCCAGTGATCCCCGCAATATCGGTGCCGTGCTGCGCTCAGCCGCGGCGTTCGGCGCTGCGGCCACGATCGCTCAGGACCGGCACGCCCCGGCCGAGACCGGAACCCTTGCCAAAGCTGCCTCCGGTGCGCTGGAAGTGGTCCCCATGGTGGCGGTGACCAACGTTGCCCGTGCACTCGACCGCCTGAAGCTGTCGGGATTCTGGTGCCTCGGCCTCGCGGCTGAGGCTGACCGGCCCCTTTCCGATCTGGAGCCGCTGCCCCGCGTGGCCCTGGTGATCGGCGCAGAGGGTCCGGGGCTGCGCCGGCTGGTCCGCGACCGCTGCGACGTCCTGGTCCACATTCCGATCCGCACCGGCCCTTCGGGCCTCGGCGTCGACAGCTTGAACCTGTCCGTGGCCGCCGCCGTCGCCCTTTATGAACTGGCACGCCATGACCCGTCCGAGGGCCGCCGGTCCGCCCATGGTCCCGGCAAGTGAGCCTTTTCGCACGTGTTGGGCATGGTTGGGCGCGGATGCGTCCTTCGGTTCTGGCTCTCGACACCGGCGCGGCGGGTGGTGCGGTGTTCCATGCCATGGGCATTCCGCTCGCGTGGATGCTGGGTCCGATGATGGTGAACATGTTGGCCGGACTGGGCGGTTTTCGGATCGGTGTTTCGGATCGGTTACGAGCCGTGATCCTGATCGGGCTGGGGCTCTATCTTGGCAGCGCCTTTCATCCGGGCCTGATCGACCAAGTCGCGGCCTGGCCCTGGAGTGTTGCCGGGATGCTGGGATTCGTTCCCGTGAGCGTTGCCGTCGGCACCTGGTATCTCAGACGTGTCGCCCGACTCGATCCCGCCACGGCGCTGTTTGCGGCGATCCCGGGCGGCTTTTCGGCGATGGTCGCGCTGGGGACGGCCGCCGGCGGTGATGACCGCCGCATTGCCCTGATCCATGCGCTCCGCATTATCGTGGTCGTCACTCTCACCACCGCTGCTGTCGCTGCGCAAGGTGGAGCGGGTGTCGACGTGGCGACCGCATCGAGCGCTCCGGCCGCCACCCGCCCCACGGTCGAGGGCATTCAGTTGGCCCTGCTGATCGTGGCGGGCGGTCTCGGCTTCGGCCTCGCCCGCCGGGCCCGGTTGCCGGCGCCGCACGTGACCGGCCGCATGGCCGTTTCCGGAACGCTCTACATGACCGGCATTGTGACCACCGCGCTGCCGCCGGCGGTGCTCCACGTCGGACTGCTGGTGCTCGGAGCCTCGATCGGCGCTCGTTTCGCCTCGTTCCGGGTCGGCGACATTCTCCGCACCGGCCGGCATGCCTTGGTGTTCGTCGCCCTGACCCTGAGCCTCGCCGTCCTCGCCGGTGCGGCCGTGGCTGCTTTCCTCGGCCTGCCCTGGGTCGCGGTGGTCGTCGCCTTCGCCCCGGGGGGTGTTGCCGAAATGTCGGTGCTGGCGATCACCTTGGGCATCGATCCGGTCTATGTCGCCGTCCACCATGTCACCCGCATCATGGTGCTCCTGGCGGTGGCGCCGTTTCTCGGCCGGCTGTTGTCGACCCGGTCGCCGCCGGGCTGAGAACCGCCGACCAGGCCCCGGCGGCCAAACGGATCGTGCACACGTTTTTGCATCGCAAGCTGGCATGACCACCTTAAACCACTATGATCCGTCGCGAGTGAGACCAAGCCAAGGGAGCGGCCGTGAGATCCTTGAAACTGTTGCCACGCGCAACTGCCCGAGTCGTCGTCGCCCTGATCTGCCTGGCCGCCGTCACGGCCCAGGCCCGGGGGCAGGCTGAATTTACAGACCAGCAGATCGCCGCCGCGGTCGAAAACCGGATGTTCATCGATCCGACGGTGCGGGCGACAGCGCTGATCGTCCGCGCCGAGGACCATGCGGTCACGATCGAAGGGACTGTGGACAGCGTTCTCGCCCGCGTCGCCGCGATCGAGGTGGCCGAGAGTGTGCGCGGGGTCCGATCGGTCGTTGACGATATGATCGTGTCGCCCACACCGCGGGACGACGCAGCTGTCCAGACCGATGTCTCTGCGGCACTTGAAACCGATCCCGTCACAAGCAGACTCGACATCGATGCCACTGTGGAAAACGGTACCGTCACCCTCACGGGCGCAGCACCGTCGTGGGCGCATCGGCAACTGGCCTCGGAGGTTCTGCAAGCGGTCAGCGGGGTCAATGCGATCGTCAATGAACTGGCGGTGGACATGCCCGAACGCGATGACGCCGCCATCGCCGAAGATATTCGCCACCACTGGCTGTGGGATGCATTCGTCGACACGGCTCAGCTCGAGTTGTCGGTCACGGATGGCACGGTGAGCCTCGCCGGCGTGGTCGGCAGCGCCGCCGAACGCAGCCGGGCGGCGCGGATCGCCATGGTGCCCGGTGTCACCGCCGCCGCGGATGTGAGCGATGTGGAGATCGACTGGACCCGCCGCGACTCGTTGCGGGAACCGGCACTGATCGAGATGCAGGGTGCCGACGCAGACGAAGCGTTGCGACAGGTGGTCGGCGACCGGCTGCGGGCTCATCCGAGAACGGCACCGTTCGACATCGGGATCGCCGTCAGCGACGGCACGGTGACCTTGACCGGAACGGTGGACAACTACCTCGCCCGCCAGGCGGCTGAGACGGTAGCCGAAGACACCGCCAAGGTCGTCGCCGCCGTCAACGAGATCAACGTGGTTTCGGCGGTCGAGCGTCCTGACCTCGAGGTGTCCCGGGCCATTCGCAACGTTTACGAGCGGGAGGCCGATATCGGCCCCCACGACGTCACGGTCTCGGTGTTCCGCGGCACCGTCATCCTGGCGGGCGTGGTCGACAACCCCTACCTTCGGCGCCGCGCCGAGGAAGCCGCGGGTGCCGTCAGCGGCGTGGTCCGAATCGATAACGATCTGATGATCGTCCCGACCGGGCGTCGGGCACGCACCGAATGGCAGATCGCTTCCGACATCGAAACGGCCATGCGCTGGGACCCGTATCTGGATGCGGAGCAAATCACCCTGTCGATGGACGCCAACGTCGCCACTCTGTCCGGCACGGTCGCACGCTACCGGGACCGCCGCATCGTCGAGCGAATCGCCCTCAACGCCGGCGTCGAACGGGTGGACAACCAACTGGAGGTGGTGGGGAGCCGATAACCGGGCCATGCTCCGGTCATGGTTCGTCCTCAGGGTGTGGGTCTGAGGCGGTCCCCTCGTCGTCGGTCATGCGTGCCGCAGTCACCATCAGCGCACCGGCCTGGTCGCGCAGCTCCAGGCGATCGCCCTCGATCCGGACGTCGGCGACCTGCGGCAGAGCACGCAGAAAGGCCGCTTCCTGATCCATCACCCCTTCCGGTTGATCGCAGACCTCCTGGGTCGAGAGGAGCGGTCCGATCTCGATGGCACGCCCGGAGATCGTGTAGGGACCACTGTAGACGTTACACCCGGCCGATCCCACAACGTTGCCGTCATCCCCGAATTTCGCGGTCATCGTCGAGCCGGCGAGCAGGCTCACGACGGCTTGGCGACCGTTGTTATAACCGGTGACCCGCCACGCGGTGCCGTGCAGATCACGGTCCTGTGGATCCAGAACCGCCAACGCCCTGCCGTCCTCGTCCGACAGGATCAGGCGGCCTTCGCGCAATTGCGCGGCTCGCGCTGACGACAGGGCCTCGATGAACGCGGACGCCTGACGCATCACCGGTTCCGGACAGGCCATCTGCGTCCCGGCCAAGCTGCCGATCAGACGGAAACCTTCCGCGTCGGCTCGGTATCCCCCACGATACCGGTTGCAGCCATCGCTCCCGTACACCCCGCCGTCGGCAAAGTTCAAGGTCACCGGGCTATCGGGCAAGAGCGCGGTGTCGACGAGCTCCGACAGGACCCAGGCCGTGTCATTCAAGTCAGAGGTCACCGCCGCCGCCTCCTTGCGTGTGTCCGTCGCGGACATGGATGCCGACGCCGCGAACAGCACCACAACCACGGTTACCGCCGCCAGGCACGGCCGTTTCAGAATCATCATCGTCATCACTCCGGAATTTTGAGGTCCACTGCAAGCGCCGTCCCGTGTGAATTATGGAGCTCGTCCCAACATACGCGCGGAGCCGACGATCTGACCAGAGCCAGCCCCCGCCCCCGCCCCGCCCCGCCCCGCCCGGAGCGTTGTGGTGCAAAAAATGACCGACCGCTCCTTGAGCTCATGTCACCGCCGAACTCAGCACCGACGTACGGCCGTGTTCTGCTCGTGGCACTGCCGGTCGCGCGCACGCCCTTTTGACCAGTACAACCGCTTAAGCCGATCGCCTGATCTCAAACCCCGCCAGGGCGTAGTAATCCGTCCCGTCCGGGGCGTTACTATCTCGCCGCCAGC
>REEP01000091.1 GCA_007695045.1 Rhodospirillales bacterium
ACGCGGCCGGGCTGTTCGAGGTTCAGACCGGGGCCAGCATCTGGTATCCGCCGGCCGGACTGCGGTTCGCTTTCCTCCTGTTGTTCGGCTGGCCATTCGGCCTTGTGGTGGTGGCGGCGGAAGCGGTTCGTGGGGTCGTGGCCGTGGCCCTGTTCGGCGAGGTACATCCTTGGTTGATCCAGGGGGATGGGGCGCGGCTGCTGCCGCCGGCGGTCGGGTTCACCATCGCGGTGGCGATCGGGCCCGCAGCCTACACGTTCGTGGCTTGGATGATTGGTCCGAAAGTCCGCCTGGGCGGTGGGCCGGACCCGTTCGCCGGCATCCTTTGGTTGTGCGGCGGCGGCGCGGCGGCGGCCCTGCTCAACGCCGGGCTCGCGACCGCCCATCATGCCGCCAACGGCTTCTTCGCCTGGTCCCAATTCCACACTGTGGCGGCCGCCTTCTGGATGGGGGACATGGTGGGGATTCTGACGCTCACGCCGGCGCTGGTGCTGCTGGGCCGGGCGGCGGCGCGCCGGCACGGGTCCGGCTGGATCGCGCCCACCCGGGCGGCGGATCCGCCGCCGCCGCCGCTGCCGCTTGCCTCCCCCGGCCGGCTGACGCTCGAGGCGGCGGTGATCGCCGTCGCGGTGGCCGCAGCTTTCGCGGCGCCGGCGACCATCGCGGACATGCGCGACGCGTTCCGGTGGTACCCTTTGGTGCTGCCGATCATGTGGCTGTCGCTGCGGTTCGGGCTCAGCGGGGCGGCCTGGGGCGTGCTCGTTGTCAACATCATCGTGGCGGCCTTGCTGGCAACGATGATCGGCCTCGACGGCATCTTCGACGTGCAGATGTTCATGATCCTGCTGTCGGCAGCCGGCCTGCTGATGGGCAGCGCCGCGTCCACCCTGGCGGCGGAGCGGGTCAGCCTGGACCACCGGGTCAAGGAGCGTACCGCGGCTCTGCGGCAGGAGGTGGCGGCCCGCGCGGCGGCCGAGCGGGCAACCATCGCGGCCAAGGAGCGGGCGGAGACCTACCTGGCAATGGCCCGGACGGCGATCATCGCGGTCGACGTCCAGGGCCGGGTAACGCTGGCCAACGACGCCGTCTGTGCCCTGCTCGGCCGGACGCCCGATGCGGTCAGGGGCCACGCCTGGGCCGACGTCGCCGCTCCGAGAGATGGGCAGTCGGTGTGGTGCGAGCACCTGTCACGTATGGCCACCAATTGTGGCGAGGCGGACGCCCGGTTCCAGGCCGACGTGCTGGACAATGAGGGGAACGTGCTTCACCTCGACTGGTGGGCGACCCGGGTCTGCGACGGCAGCGGCACTGTCAAGGAGGTCCTGCTGGCCGGTGTCGACATCACCGAACGCATCGATACGGAGCGGCGGATCCGCTACCTCGCCACCCACGATCCGCTGACCGGCCTCAGCAACCGCACCGCCCTGCTGGACCGCTTCGAAAGCGCGATCGCCCGGGCGAGGCGCAGTGACACCGGCGTCGGCCTGCTGTTCCTGGACCTGACCGGATTCAAGGGCATCAACGATATCCATGGCCATGCCGACGGCGACCGTCTGCTGACCGAGATCGCCGGCCGACTTCGCGGCTGCGTGCGGGAAAGCGATACCGTGGCCCGCTTCGGTGGCGACGAGTTCGTGGTGCTGCTGGAAGACCTGATCGATCACGGCGCCGCCCGTGCCATCGCGGAGAAGACGCTCAAGGCGGTTGTCCAGCCGATCGAGCTCTCGGGAGGGTGGATCACGCCGCAGGTCAGCATCGGCGTCGCCGTGTTCCCCGATCACGGGCCGAACCTCGATGCGCTGCTGCTCCAGGCCGACCGGGCGATGTACCGGGTCAAGCGCCGTGGCGGCCACGGCTACCAGTTCGGCGTCAGCGGGCCGGAGGACGACGCCGGAGACCAGGAGTTCGGCGCCTCGGTCGCCTGAGCGGCAGGATCAGGCGCGGGCGAACGGCTGCACCAGCAGGCGGAACAGGGTGAGGTCGCGCCGGCTGCGGAAAATGTCGAGGCCGATGGTCATCCCGGTGTGGCCGTCCCGCGGCTGGGCACGATATGTCCCGAACAGCCGATCCCAGACCGACAGGTTGAAGCCGTAGTTGCTGTCGGTCTCGTCGCGGTGGACCGAATGATGCACCCGGTGCATGTCCGGGGTGACGATGACCCGCCGCAACACTGCATCGATGCCGGCGGGCAGGCGGACATTCGCGTGATTGAACAGGGCCAGGCCGTTCAGGATCACCTCGAACGCCACCACCGCCGCGGCCGGCGCGCCGAGGGCCACGATCACCGCCATCTTGATCGCCATCGACAGCACGATCTCCAGCGGGTGAAAGCGCAACCCGGTGGTCACGTCGAAATCCAGGTCGGTGTGGTGCATGCGGTGCAGGCGCCACAACCACGGCACCTTGTGGAATACCAGGTGCTGGGTCCAGATGGCGAGATCCAGCAGCACCACGGACAGCACGACCGCCACCCAGAACGGCACGGCCAGGGCGTTGAACAGGCCCCAGCCCTGGTCCGCCGCGATCAGCGCCATGCCCACGGCGGCGACCGGGAAGACCACGCGGATGGCCAGTGCGTCGATGGCGACGATGCCGAGGTTGGCGGCCCAACGGACCCGCCGGGCCACTTGGCGGACGCGGCGCGGCCGGGCCGCTTCCCACGCCGCCATCAAGGCCAGCACGGCCGCGAACGCACCCAGCCGGATGGCGGCCTCCTGGCCCACCAGCAAGTTGGCAACGGTCGTCGTGTCATCCATGGCGCTAACGTGGGGGCGGGCGTGGCGGCGTACCAGGGGCGCCCGGGCCCGGGATCAGTGACGGCATCCGTGACGGCATCCGTGACGGGATCTTTACAGCATGCGGCGCGCCGGATACGCTTTTTCGCAACTGCAACATCAACCCGACGGCCATGCCAGACGGACCTCTCTCCGAATACCGCAGGCGACTTGCCGCCGGTGAGCTCAGGCCGGATCCGCGTCAGGAACTGGCGGTGGAGAAGCTTGCGAGCCTGCATCACGCCCTGATCGGCTACCAGCCGGCGACCGGCCGCAGCGGCTGGAAGGAACGCTTCGGGCTCGCCCGCCGCCGCGAGGAGCCGCCGCAGGGGCTTTATTTCTACGGCGGGGTCGGCCGCGGTAAGTCCATGCTGATGGACCTGTTCTTCCGGACCGCTCCGGTCGAGCGCAAGCGCCGGGTCCACTTCCACGCCTTCATGCAGGAGGTGCATGGCGAGCTCAACCATCTGCGCCGGAGCGAGGCGGAGGACTCCCTGAAGGGCCGCACGCGCCAGCGCCCCCGCTCCGGCGACGACGTGGTGAGGCAGGTGGCGCGGCGGCTGGCGGAGCAGGCGTGGCTGCTCTGCTTCGACGAGCTGCAGGTGAGCGATATCGCCGATGCGATGATCCTGGGCCGGCTGTTCGAAGCGCTGTTCGAGATGGGGGTGGTGGTGGTGGCCACCAGCAACCGGCCGCCCCGGGATCTGTACAAGGACGGCCTGCAGCGGGACCTGTTCCTGCCGTTCATCGCGCTGATCGAACAGCGCCTGGACCTGCTCCATCTGGAGTCGGGCATCGACTATCGCCTGGACAACCTGCGGGCCATGGACGTCTACCTGACGCCGCTCACGCCGGAGACGGATGCCCGCCTCGAGGCCTATTTTCGTCGGCTGACGGAAGGGACCGAGGTCGGCCCCGACGCGATCAGGGTGCATGGCCGCACCGTGGACATTCCGCTCGCCTCCGAGGACATCGCCTTCGTGGCGTTCGACGACCTGTGCCGGCGGCCGCTGGGGCCCGCCGATTATCTGGGCATCGCCGGCAAATATGACGTGCTGGTGCTCGCCCGCATTCCCGCCATGAACCCCTCGATGCGCAACGAGGCCAAGCGCTTCGTGACCCTGATCGACGCCCTGTACGAACACCACGCCAAGCTGATCTGCTCCGCCGCCGACCGGCCGGAAGGGCTCTATCCGGCGGGTGACGGCGCGTTCGAGTTCCAGCGCACCATCTCCCGGCTGCACGAGATGCAGAGCGAGGCCTACATCGGCACGGCGCACCGCGTCTGACGATCGGCCGTGCCGGTTGCGGCCACCGTGCTCCCGGCCATCCGTTTTCCTTGCCCTGCCGCGGCGTTCGCGGTACGACAGGACGCTGCATTGCGGGATGCGGCACGGACAAGCGGACCGTTCAGGGAACGTGCGTCCGTCGCATCACTCTCATCATGAAGGGGGAGGATCCATGGCAAGAAGCAAGATCGCGCTCGTCGGTGCCGGCAACATCGGCGGCACGCTCGCGCACCTCATCAGCCTCAAGGAACTGGGTGACGTCGTGCTCTTCGACATCGTCGAAGGGGTGCCCCAGGGCAAGTCCCTGGACATTTCTCAATCCGGCCCGGTCGAAGGGGCGGACGCCACCCTCAAGGGAACCAACGATTACGCCGACTTGGCCGGTTCGGACGTGGTTATCGTGACGGCCGGCGTACCGCGCAAGCCGGGCATGAGCCGGGATGATCTGATCGGCACCAACGTCAAGGTGATGAAGGCGGTGGGCGAAGGCATCCGCACCCACTGCCCGGACGCCTTCGTGATCTGCGTGACCAACCCGCTGGACGTCATGGTGTGGGCGCTCCGGGAGTATTGCGGGCTGCCGCACCATAAGGTGGTGGGCATGGCCGGGGTCCTGGACTCGGCCCGCTTCCGCCACTTCCTGGCGGAAGAGTTCCACGTCTCGGTGGAGGACGTCACCGCGTTCGTGCTCGGCGGCCACGGCGATACCATGGTGCCGCTGGCGCGCTATTCCACCGTGGCCGGGATTCCGCTGCCGGACCTGGTGAAGATGGGCTGGACCACCCAGGACCGGCTGGACGCCATCATCCAGCGCACCCGTGACGGCGGGGCGGAGATCGTGGGCCTGCTCAAGACCGGCTCCGCTTTCTACGCGCCGGCGGCATCGTCGATCGCCATGGCGGAAGCCTACCTCAAGGACAAGAAGCGCCTGCTCGCATGCGCCTCGTGGTGCGACGGCGTCTATGGCCTGAGCGGGCTGTACGTGGGCGTTCCGGTCATCCTCGGCGGCGGCGGCGTCGAGAAGGTCGTCGAGATCGATCTCAACGCCGACGAAAAGGCGATGTTCGACCATTCGGTGGGCGCGGTGCGCACCCTGATGGACGTCGCCAAGGGCATGATGTAGCCAACGAAACGGCCCGACGGCCGCCCCGTCCCGGCTGCCTGCCGGGACGGGCACGGGTCGCCGATGCTGTGAAACGAGACGAGTGGGGACTCCATGAACATTCACGAATATCAAGCCAAGCAACTGCTGGCGCAGTTCGGCGTAGCCGTGCCCAAGGGTAATGTCGTGTACACGGCGCCCGAGGCCGAGCAGGTGGCCAAGGACCTGGGCGGCCCGGTCTGGGTGGTCAAGGCGCAAATCCATGCCGGCGGTCGCGGCAAGGGCGGAGGCGTCAAGGTGGTCAAGTCGGTGCAAGACGTGATCGCCACCGCCAAAAACATGCTCGGCATGACTCTGGTCACCCATCAGACCGGGCCGGCCGGCAAGGAGGTGAAGCGGGTCTATGTGGAGGAAGGCTGCGACATCAAGCGGGAGCTTTACATGAGCATCCTGATCGATCGCGCCACCTCCCGCATCACCATCATGGCGTCCACCGAGGGCGGCATGGACATTGAGACCGTGGCCGCAAACACGCCGGAAAAAATCCTCAAGGTGGGGATCGATCCGGCCGTCGGCATCCGGCCGTTCCATGCCCGCAAGATCGCCTTCGGCCTGGGGCTCGAGGGCAAGCAGGTGGGCTCCTGCGTCAAGTTCGTGCTGGCCATGTACAAGGCGTTCACCAGCCTCGACGCCAGCCTCGTGGAGATCAACCCGCTGGTGGTCACCGGTGCCGGCGATGTCATCGCCCTCGATGCCAAGATGAACTTCGATGACAACTCCCTGTTCCGCCACAAGGACGTGGAGGAACTTCGGGACGAATCGGAGGAGGATCCGGCCGAACTGGAGGCCGCCCGCCACGATCTCAACTACATCCGCCTCGACGGCAACATCGGATGCATGGTCAACGGCGCCGGCCTCGCCATGGCGACCATGGATATCATCAAGCTGCATGGCGGCGACCCGGCCAACTTCCTGGACGTCGGCGGCGGCGCCACCAAGGACCGGGTGACCGAAGCGTTCAAGATCATTCTCCGCGACCCCAACGTGGAGGGGATTCTGGTGAACATTTTCGGCGGCATCATGCGCTGCGACGTGATCGCCGAGGGCGTGGTGGCCGCGGCCCGGGAGGTCAGCCTGAATGTTCCCCTGGTGGTGCGGCTGGAGGGCACCAACGTCGAGATCGGCAAGCGCATCCTGAACGAATCGGGGCTGCCGATCGTATCCGCCGATGATCTCGCCGACGCGGCCGAGAAGGTCGTCACAGCCGTGAAGGAGGCCGCATAAATGTCCGTTCTCGTCAACTCGGAAACCAAGGTCATCTGCCAGGGCTTCACCGGGGCGCAGGGCACCTTCCATTCGGAGCAGGCGATCGCCTACGGCACCCGGATGGTCGGCGGTATCACGCCGGGGAAGGGCGGGACCACCCACCTGGACCTGCCGGTGTTCGACACCGTGGAACAGGCGGTGGCTGCCACCGGCGCCAATGCCAGCGTCATCTACGTGCCGCCGCCGTTCGCCGCGGACGCCATGTTGGAAGCGATTGATGCCGGCATCGAGCTGGTGGTGTGCATCACCGAGGGCATCCCGGTTCAGGACATGCTCGCGGTGAAGCGGGCGCTCAAGGACTCCAACACCCGCCTGATCGGCCCAAACTGCCCCGGCATCATCACCCCCGGGCAGTGCAAGATCGGGATCATGCCGGGCCACATCCATACGCCCGGCAAGATCGGCGTGGTCTCCCGCTCGGGCACCCTGACCTATGAGGCGGTGGCGCAGACTACCGTGACCGGGCTGGGGCAGACCACCTGCATCGGCCTTGGTGGCGATCCCATCAACGGGACCAACTTCATCGACTGCCTGGAGATGTTCCTGGCCGACGACGCCACCGAAGGTATCGTCATGATCGGCGAGATCGGCGGCACCGCCGAGGAGGATGCCGCGGCGTTCATCAAGTCATCCAAGACCAAAAAGCCGGTGGTCGGGTTCATCGCCGGCGTGACGGCACCACCGGGACGGCGAATGGGCCATGCCGGCGCCATTATTTCTGGCGGGAAAGGCACCGCTGGGGATAAGATCGAAGCGTTGAAAAGCGCAGGCGTCCACGTCTCTGACTCGCCGGCTGCGATGGGGCGGACGATGGTGGAGGCGATGCGCGGCTAGAAACCGTTGCGGACCCGGGAGGGGCGCGGCAGCCAAGCCGCGCCTGAACGCCACGAATGGGAATGACTCAACAGACGTTTCTGACTGGAGCCAACGCCCACTACCTCGCTGAACTGTATCGCCGTTACCTGGAGGACCCCGGCTCGGTCGATCCAAGCTGGGGTGCCTTTTTCAACGACCTCGGGGATGACGGACGCGCCTTGCTGGCCGAGTTGCAAGGGGCCAGCTGGGCGCCGTCCCGCGCGGATGCGGCACCTGCCGTCGTCCCGGTAGACGCGGCCTCGGCAGCCGATGCCGCCGCCGTCACACCGGTCCCGCTGGCCGGCGACGATGCCCGCAGCGCCGCCCTCGCCTCCATCCGCGCCCTGATGCTGATCCGCCTGTATCGGGTGCGCGGCCACCTTCTGGCCAATTTCGATCCGCTGGGCCTGGAAGGGCGCAAGTACCATCCCGAACTGGACCCCAAGACCTGGGGGTTCACCGACGCCGACTTGGATCGGCCGATTTTCATCAACAACGTCCTCGGCCTCGAGTCCGCGACCCTGCGTCAGATCCTTCAGATCCTGAAGGAGACCTATTGCGGCTCCATCGGCGTCGAGTACATGCACATCCAAAGCTCCGAGGAGAAGGCCTGGATCCAGCAGCGGATCGAGAGCATCCGCAACCAGACCCAGTTCACCCTCAAGGGCAAGCGCACCATTCTCGAGCGTCTGGTCGAGGCCGAGGGGTTCGAGCGGTTCCTGCACCTCAAGTACACCGGCACCAAGCGCTTCGGGCTCGACGGCGGCGAGGCGATGATCCCCGCTCTGGAGCAGGTGCTGAAGCGGGGCGCCCAACTCGGCATGGAGGAAGTGGTGCTGGGCATGCCCCACCGCGGGCGCCTGAACGTTCTCGCCAACATCATGCACAAGCCATACGTGGCGATCCTGGCGGAATTCCAGGGGCAGCCGGCGCATCCGACCGACGTGCAGGGATCGGGCGACGTCAAGTACCATCTCGGCACATCGTCCGACCGGGTGTTCGACGGCTACGAGGTCCATCTCTCCCTGACCGCCAATCCATCCCATCTGGAGGCGGTCAACCCGGTGGTGCTGGGCAAGACCCGCGCCAAGCAGACCCAGCGCGGCGACGTGGATCGTCGCCGGGTGATGGCGGTGCTGCTGCACGGCGACGCCGCCTTCGCCGGCCAGGGTCTGGTGGCGGAGTGCTTCGACCTGTCCGAACTCAAGGGCTACCGCACCGGTGGCACTATTCACCTCATCGTCAACAATCAGATCGGATTCACCACCAGCCCCGCGCACTCCCGGTCGTCGCCTTATCCTTCGGACGTGGCGAAAATGGTTCAGGCGCCGATCTTCCACGTCAACGGCGACGATCCCGAAGCCGTGGTGCATGTCGCCCGCATCGCCACCGAGTTCCGCCATGAATTCAAGCGCGACGTGGTGGTGGACATGTTCTGTTATCGCCGGTACGGCCATAATGAGGCGGATGAGCCCTCATTCACCCAGCCGATCATGTACCGGGCCATCGCCAACCATCCCACGACCCGGGAAATCTATGCAAAAAAGCTGATTGAGGAGGGTGTGTTCAGCGCCGAAGACGTGGAGCGGCTTGGGGCCGACTTCCGCGCCCGCCTGGATGCGGATTTCGAGTCCGCCGGCAGTTACAAGGTCAACAAGGCGGACTGGCTGCAAGGCAAGTGGGGCGGACTGAAGACCCTAATCGGCGAAGAGGAAGCGCACGAATACGACACTGCGGTCTCGCTCGAAACCCTGAGCCGGGTCGGCACCGCCATCACCCGGCCGCCCGACGATATCAACGTCAATCGGAAGGCTTTGCGGCTGCTGGGCGCGCGCCGCAAGATGATCGACAGCGGTGAGGGCATCGACTGGTCCATGGCCGAGGCACTGGCCTTTGGGACCTTGCTGAGCGAAGGCATCGCGGTGCGGATGTCCGGTCAGGATTCGCGCCGCGGGACATTCTCGCAACGCCACGCGGTGCTGATCGATCAGGACGACGAACGCGGTTATATTCCCCTCAACCACATCGATGGCGAGCAAGCGCAACTGGAGATCATCGACAGCCCGCTGTCCGAGGCCTCCGTTTTGGGCTTCGAGTACGGCTACTCCGTGGCCGAGCCCGACGCCTTGGTGATCTGGGAAGCGCAGTTCGGCGATTTCGTGAACGGCGCTCAGGTCATCATCGACCAGTTCATCGCATCCGGAGAGACCAAGTGGCTGCGGCTGTCCGGTTTGGTGATGCTGCTACCCCACGGCTACGAAGGCCAGGGACCGGAGCATTCCTCGGCGCGGCCGGAACGGTTCCTGCAACTCTGTGCCGAAGACAACATTCAGGTTGTCAACCTGACCACGCCCGCCAACTACTTCCACGCCCTGCGCCGGCAGGTGCGGCGGAACTTCCGCAAGCCGCTGGTGGTGATGTCGCCCAAGTCTTTGCTGCGGCACAAGCTTGCCGTCTCGTCGCTGAGCCAGATGGGACCCGACACGCGCTTCCGCCGGGTGATCCCGGAGGTGGACGCGATCGTGCCGGACGCGAGTGTGCGCCGTCTGGTCCTGTGCAGCGGCAAAGTGTACTATGATCTGCTGGAACACCGCCGCAGCAACGGCATCGACGACGTCGCGCTGGTTCGGATCGAACAACTTTATCCCTGGCCCCGTCAGGCGGTCAGCCGGGAAATTTCACGCTATTCCAACGCCCAGGTGGTGTGGTGTCAGGAGGAGCCGGCCAACATGGGGGGCTGGACTTTTGTCTTGCCGCGGCTGATCAATATCCTTGAAGAGTTGAACCGCGACGTGATCCTGCCCAGCTATGTCGGCCGCAGGGCGGCGGCGTCGCCGGCAACCGGGCTGTTCAAGGTGCACGTGGCGGAACAGAGCAATCTGGTCCAGGAGGCGCTGTGCGTCGACGTGCAGGCACTGCCACAGCCGTTCCGCCGGGCGGCCCGCTAGTCGCTGGTACCGACCGACAAGACGCGAAGGAACAAGCATGACGACGGACATCATCGTGCCGACGCTTGGCGAGTCGGTGACCGAGGCGACCGTGGCCAAATGGTTCAAGGCCGTGGGCGATCAGGTGGAGGCGGACGAACCGGTCCTCGAGTTGGAGACCGACAAGGTCACCTTGGAGGTGAACGCGCCGGCCGCCGGCACCCTCGCCGAGATCCTGGTGCCGGAAGGCGAAGAGATCGCGGTGGGCGGCTTGTTGGGCCGGATCGGCGAGGGCGCCGAGGCCCCTGCCAAGCCGAGTCGGGAGCCCGCGAAAGAGGCCGAGAAAGAGGCGAAGAAAGAAGCCGAGAAAGCCCCGGCCACGACCGCCGAGAAAGGCCCGGCGACGACTGCCGAGAAAAAGACGGAACCAGCCCCTGCAGAAGCGGCGGAGCCGGCCAAGGCGGAAGCCGCGCCGGCGGCACCGGCTGCTGCGGCAGCGTTGTCGCCGGCGGTGCGCAAGCTGGTGGAGGAGCACGAACTCGACCCGTCGCGGATCCCGGCCAGCGGCAAGGACGGTCGGCTGACCAAGGGGGACGTTCTGGCATTCCTGGAGCAGTCGCCGGAACAGCCGGCCCCTCAGGAAGCGGCCGAACCGGCGGCCGCCACCCCACCGGGCGGTGAGGCGGCGGCCCCCGCCGCCGGGGAGCCGGCCCAAGCGGAGGCCGCTCCGCCGATCCCGACCCGTCCCGCCGGTCCGCGGGAAGAACGGGTGCGGATGACCCGCCTGCGCAAGATGGTGGCCGCACGGCTCAAGACGGCGCAGAACACGGCGGCCATGCTGACCACCTTCAACGAAGTGGACATGACCGCCGCCAACGCGCTTCGCACCCGATATCGCGATGCGTTCGAAAAGAAGCACGGCGTGCGCCTCGGTATCATGTCGATCTTCGTCAAGGCATGTGTGGTGGCCTTGCAGGAATTCCCGGCCGTCAACGCCGAAATCGACGGCGACGACATCGTCTACAAGAACTACTACGATATCGCCATTGCCGTCTCGTCGCCGCAAGGACTGGTGGTGCCGGTGCTGCGCGATGCTGATGCCCTGTCGTTCGCCGCCGTCGAGGCGAAGATCGCCGATTACGGCAAGCGGGCCCGGGAGGGGCGCCTGACCATGGAGGAACTGCAGGGCGGCACCTTCACGATCACCAATGGCGGCGTGTTCGGGTCGCTGATGTCGACGCCAATCCTCAACCCGCCGCAATCGGGCATTCTCGGCATGCACAAGGTGCAGCAGCGCCCGATGGTGATGCCGGACGGCAGCATTGAGGCGCGGCCGATGATGTACCTGGCGCTCAGTTACGACCACCGTATCATCGATGGCCGCGACGCCGTCTCGTTCCTGGTTCGGGTCAAGGAGTGCGTCGAGGATCCGCAGCGGGTGCTGCTGGCCGCCTGACATCACAACCCGGGGCCAAGACAAGGTTTTTCGCGGGGCAGCGGACGAGGAGCAAGCGGTATGGCGGACGGCACCTATGACGTGGTGATCATCGGCGGCGGCCCCGGCGGCTACGTCGCCGCGATCCGGGCGGCGCAGCTGGGGCTGGCCACGGCCTGCGTCGAAAACCGCGGCGCGTTGGGCGGCACCTGCCTCAATGTCGGGTGCATCCCGTCCAAGGCGCTGCTGCAGTCCTCCCACCATTTCGAGATGGCCGGCAAAGACTTGGCCCGGCACGGCGTCAAGGTGACGGCAGTGGACCTGGACCTGGCGGCGATGATGGCCCGCAAGGACGAGGTGGTGCACGGACTCACCCGCGGCATCGAGGGCTTGTTCAAGAAGAACAAGGTCGATTACGTCATCGGCACCGGTAGCCTGAAGTCCGCCGATACGGTGGAGGTGGCACCGGTTGACGGGGGCGACGTCAAGACGCTTCAGGCTGAAAACGTGGTGATCGCGACCGGCTCGCAGGTGATCCCTCTGCCCGGGGTCGCCATCGACGAGGATCGCATCGTCAGCTCCACCGGGGCTCTGGCCCTCGAGGCCGTGCCCAAGCACTTGGTGGTGATCGGCGGCGGCTACATCGGTCTGGAGTTGGGCACGGTGTGGCGGCGCCTGGGCGCCGAGGTCACCGTCGTCGAATTCCTGGACCAGGTTCTGGCCGGCATGGACGGGGACGTGAGCAAGCAGATGCTCCGCATCCTCAAGAAGCAGGGCCTGACATTCCGCCTGGGCACCAAGGTGACCGGCGCCGAGCGCACGGATGACGGCGTCCGGCTCAGCCTGGAGCCGGCGAAGGGTGGTGACGCGGAAACCCTGGAGGCGGACGTTGTGCTGGTGTCGGTGGGGCGTCGGCCGTACACGGACGGGCTCGGGCTGGACGATCTTGGGGTGAAGCGGGACAACCGCGGTTTCATCACCGTCGATGGGGAATATCAGACCAACGTGCCCGGCGTGTTCGCCATCGGCGACGTCATCGGCGGCAAGATGCTGGCGCACAAGGCGGAGGAGGAAGGCGTGGCCGTGGCCGAGTTGATCGCCGGCCAGCGCGGCCACGTCAATTACGAGGCCATTCCCGGCGTTGTCTACACATGGCCTGAGGTCGCCTCGGTCGGCCGGACCGAGGAACAGTTGAAGGAGGAAGGGGTCGATTATCGGGTCGGGCGGTTCCCGTTTACGGCCAATTCCCGGGCCCGGTGCAACGACGACACCGAAGGCTTCGTCAAGATCCTGGCCGACGCCGCCACCGACCGGTTGCTGGGCGCTCACATCATCGGCCCGGAAGCCGGGGACCTGATCCAGGAACTGGTCGTCGCCATGGAATTCGGCGGCTCGGCCGAGGACGTGGCACGCTCCAGCCACGGCCACCCGGGCCTGAGCGAGGCGGTGAAGGAAGCGGCCCTTGCTGTCGCCGGGCGTGCCATTCATATCTGACGGCGCCATGACGTCTCCCTCCACCAAGTGCCGCGAACTCGTGGCGTGCCCGGAATCCGGCCTGGTTGCCCCCGTCCCGGTGTCGCCGACGCGGCGTCTGCTGATGCTGGGGCTCGGCTGGACGTTCGTGGTGCTGGGCTTGGCCGGCCTGGTGTTGCCGATCCTCCAGGGTATCCTGTTTCTCGCCGTTGGGTTCACGATACTTGCCCGTCACTCGTCCTGGGCGGCGGCCCGGGTTGAGGCTTTGCGGCGGCGCTTCCCGGCCGTGGATGCGGCCCTCGACCAGGCTTCCCAGCGGGCCGCTGTCCTGTTCCGGCGCGATCAGAAACCGCCACGGGCATGAACCGCGGCCGGGCGGTGATCGCCGCCATGTGCGCCGCGCACGTGTTGACGATGGTGGGCGTGTTCGCGTTTCCGGCCCTGCTGCCCACATTCGCCGCCGTCTGGGAACTCACCAACACCGAAGCCGGCTGGATCGCGGGCATCTTCTTTGCGGGCTACGCCCTGGGCGTGCCGGTCCTGGTTGCGCTGACCGACCGGCATGACGCCCGGACGATCTACCTGGCCGGGGCCGGGTTGGCGGCCTTGGCATCGGCCGGGTTCGCAGTCCTGGCCAGCGGGTTCTGGACGGCACTGGGGTTCCGGGCGTTGGCCGGCTTTGCCCTCGCCGCCACCTTCATGCCGGGCTTGCGGGTGCTGATCGACCGGTACGACGGCCCCCGGCAGTCCCGGGCGGTGGCGCTCTACACCTCCAGTTTCAGCCTCGGCACGGCACTGTCGTTTCTGGCGGCGGGGACGGTGGCGGAGCGGTTCGGCTGGCCGGCGGCATTCGTGGTGGCGGCCGCCGCGGCCGCGGGAGCCGCGGTCATCGTCCTGGCGCTGGCGCCGGTGCGGCGGGAGGTGCGAGTACGGGACGGCTGGCTGCTGGACTTCCGCCCGGTCTTCGCCAACCGCGGGGCGATGGGCTACATCCTCGGTTACGGCATCCACTGCTGGGAACTGTTCGTCCTCCGCTCGTGGATGGTCGCGTTCCTGGCCTTCGCCTTGGCGTTGCCGGCCAACAGCTTGGGTGGGGATGCCGTCGCGCCGACCACGGTGGCGACGCTGAGCGGTCTGGTCGCCGTGGTCGCCAGCATCGCCGGCAACGAACTCTGTGTCCGTTACGGCCGGCGCGCGGTCATTCGCCGGGTCATGCTGGCATCGTCGGCCATGGCTTGCGCCATGGGTTTCGCCGCCGGGTTGCCCTATCTCGCCGTCGCCGCCCTGATGCTGATGTACACCGCCCTGATCCAACTGGACTCGGCCGCGTTCACCGCCGGTGCCGTGGCGGCGGCGGAACCGGGCCGCCAGGGGGCCACCATGGCCGTGCATTCGCTGATCGGCTTCGGCGGCGGCTTCGTCGGGCCGCTGGTGTTCGGCTGGAGCCTGGACGTGACCGGCGGCGGCGTTGCCATCGCCTCATGGGGCGCGGCGTTTGCCGTGGTGGGGGTGATCGGCTTGCTGGGACCGCTGGCGCTCCGGCTGGTGCCGGCGCCCCTACCGCCGATGTCCCGGCGCTAGCCTCGGGCCCGCGGATGCGTGGCCCGATGCAGGGCGATCAGGCGGGCGGCATCCACCTCGGTATAGCGCTGGGTGGTGCCGAGCGAGGCGTGGCCCAGCAACTCCTGAATCGTGCGCAGGTCGCCGCCGCCGGCGAGCAGGTGGGTGGCGAAACTGTGGCGGAGCGCGTGGGGTGTCGCGGTCTCCGGCAGGCCCAACCGTGCCCGGAGCCGCCGCACCTGGCGCTGTACCACCGCCGGATCGAGCGACTTGCCGCGGGCGCCGACGAACAACGGCCCGGCCGCCGCAATCGGGTGGGGGCAGACAGCGACATAATCCTCCACCGCCCGGGCAATGACCGGCAGAACCGGCACCAGCCGCTGCTTACTGCCCTTCCCGGTAATCACCAGCGAGTCTCCCAGAGGGACGACCGCGCGCTTGAGCGCCAGCGCCTCGCCGATGCGCAAGCCTGCGCCGTACAGCAGCAGAAGCAGGGCCCGGTCGCGCAGCCCGATCCAGTCCACCTCGCTGAGGTCGCTCACCGTGTCAACCGCCTGACGCGCATCGCGCTCGGTCAGCGGACGCGGCACCGGTCGCCGCACCTTGGGCGTGCGCACGCCGTGGAGCGCTGTATTCTCGAGGAATCGCCGCCGTTCCAAAAATCGGTATAGCCCGCGTACCGCCGCCAAAGCCCGGGCGGTGGAGGATCGCGCCAAGCCCCGCGCCGCGCGTTCCGCCAGGTAGCTGCGGAAGTCGGCGAGGCCAAGCGTGGCCAGGTCCTGAAGCCCCACGGGACCGCCCTGGTACGTGACGAGAAATGCGATGAAGGCCGAGACATCCCGGCGGTAGGCTGCCAGCGTGTTTGCCGGCGCCCGGCGTTCGTCCCGAAGCCAAGCCTGCCAAGCGTTCAGCGCAGCCTGCAGGTCCGGCCGGATCGCCTCGTCATGGCTGGCACTCAGGTCGGATGGGCCAGGACCCGCGTCAGACACCGTTCCGTCACCCGGGCGAGGAAGCGCAGCAACTCGGTCCCCTGACCGTGCTGGAAGGCCCCGGCATGGCGGGAACCCAGTGCCAGCAGCCCGGATACCCCGTGCGGCTCCAGATGGATGCGGGCCATGGCGGCGGACTGGACCAAGCCGCCGCCGGCGGCAAACACCGTGCCGTCGTCCTCGAGAACATCGAACAATGCCGCCTCCTGGCCCATGCCAAGAAGCCGGTCCACATCGCCGGCCGCCAAGTCCTGGAGCACGCCCTCGTCATCGGGGCCGTGCGGGCCCGGTTCCAGCCCGATCACGGCGACGTCCACGTCCAGCAGGACCGGCCACTCGTCCCGCACCGTGACCAGCAGCCGGTCGAGATCACCGGCACCCAGAAGGGACAGCACGGCCGCATGTGTCCGGGTCTGGTTGGTCATGTTGTTGCGGCTGGTCTCGATCACCTCCTGCGCGCAATTGCGGAGGCCGTCCATCTCCCCCTTGAGCATGTCGACCATGTATCGCTGGATATCGACGACGCTATCGCCGGTCCACCGTGACGGCGGCGTCAGGACCTGCATGAGTTCCGGATGCTGGCTCAGGAATTCGGGATGCGCGAGCAGATAGGCTGCCACCCGCTCCGCCGACAACCCATTGTCGGGCGTCGCGGCGGTGTCACCGGACGAAGTGGTTCCGGTGGCCGTTTCGGGCGAGTTCGTGTTTTCCTTCCTCATGGCTGTTGCCTATAGCAGATTCCCAACCATGGCGCTAAGCGGGAAAATCATGGGAGCGCAGATCACCGCGGTTGCCCGGAGACCGGTATGACCGAGCCTTATGCCCAAGGCGCGCGAATTGCGGTGTTATTGCCGCTGCCGCTGGCCGGACCCTATGATTACCGGGTGTGTGAAGGCTTGACCGTCTCTCCCGGCGACCTCGTCGAGGTGCCGCTCGGCAGCCGGATCGTCACCGGCGTGGTCTGGGGGGCGGCGGTTGAGACGGTTTCGAACGTGCGGCTTCGCGATGTGATTCGGATCCGGGCGTGCCCGCCGCTCGGTGTCGACCTTCGAAAGCTCGTCGATTGGGTCGCCGCCTACACGGTGCACCCGCCGGGCGCGGTTCTCAAGATGGTGCTGAGCGTGCCCGAAGCCTTGGAGCCGCCGCCCCCCGTCCAGGCCCTGGTCCCGGCGGACCCGGTTCCGAGAATCCGGATGACTTCGGCGCGGGAACGGGTTCTGGCGGCCGCATCCCGTCTTGCTCCGGTCGTATCCCGCGATCTGGCCAATGAGGCAGGGGTTGATCTGTCGGTGGTCGACGGCCTGATCCGATCCGGTGCCTTGACCGTCCAGTCGCTGCAACCGTCGCCGCCGCCGATGCCGGATATCCGCCGTCCCGGTCCGATCCTGTCGGCGCATCAGGTCGCGGCGGCGGACCGTCTGCGGGCCGTCGTCGGCGCTGGGTTCGCAACGCTGGTGCTGGACGGGGTTACCGGTTCCGGCAAGACCGAGGTGTATTTCGAGGCGATCGCGGCGGCACTGGGACAGGGGCGGCAGGTTTTGGTGCTGCTGCCGGAGATCGCGTTGGGCGCCCAGTGGCTGCGCCGCTTCGAAGACCGTTTCGGGGTCCCGCCCTGCCCGTGGCACTCGGATTTGACAAAGGCCCAGCGTCGGCGGGTGTGGCGACAGGTGGCGGAGGGCACCGCCTCGGTGGTGGTCGGGGCGCGCTCGGCCCTGTTCCTGCCATTCCGGGCACTCGGCCTGATCGTCGTGGATGAGGAGCACGACCCCTCCTACAAGCAGGAAGAAGGCGTGGTGTACAACGCCCGCGACATGGCCGTGGTGCGGGCCCGACTGGCGGCGGCGCCGGCGGTGCTGGTCTCTGCCACGCCGTCGCTGGAGTCCATGGTCAACGTCCAGCAGGGGCGATACCAATGCGTCCGCTTGCCGGAGCGGTACGGCGGCGCTCGCCTTCCGGCGGTCACCGCCATCGACCTGCGGGCCGAACCACCGGCGCGGGGACAGTGGCTGTCACCGCCACTTGCGGATGCGCTGGCGGCGACATTGGCCGATCGGGCTCAGGCTCTGCTGTTCCTCAACCGGCGCGGCTATGCCCCGCTCACCGTGTGCCGGGCTTGTGGGCACCGCCTGCGCTGCCCCAACTGCACGGCGTGGCTGGTGGAGCATCGCCAGTCGGGCCGCCTGCAATGCCACCACTGCGGCTATCAAGTGTCGGCACCGCGCCAGTGTCCGGCCTGCAATGCATCGGACAGCCTGGTCGCCTGCGGCCCCGGGGTGGAGCGTGTCGCCGACGAGGTCAGGGCACGGTTTCCCGGGGCCCGGCTGGCCATTGCCACCAGCGACACGCTCACCGGTCCCAATGCGGCGGCCGATCTGGTCAGCCGGATGGAAGCGCGAACGGTGGACGTCGTGGTCGGCACCCAGGTGCTGGCCAAGGGCTATCACTTCCCGGCGCTGACCCTGGTGGGGGTGATCGATGGCGATCTGGGCCTGGCAGGCGGCGACCTTCGCGCTTCGGAACGGACCTTTCACCTTCTGCACCAAGTGGCGGGCCGCGCCGGTCGAGCCAGTCGGGTGGGGCGCGTCCTGGTGCAGACCCATATGCCGGAACACCCCGTCATGGCCGCAATCACCGCAGCCGACCGGGATAACTTCCTGGAGGCCGAAATCGCAGCACGTCGGGAGGCAAGCATGCCGCCCTTCGGCCGCTTGGCGGCGCTGATCGTGTCCGCCGTGGATGAAGCCGCGGCCGACGCCGCCGCCGCCGCCTTCGCCCGCACGGCGCCGGATGATCCGCGGGTGCGCGCACTGGGGCCGGCGCCGGCGCCGCTGGCCCTGCTGCGCGGCCGCCACCGCCGGCGGCTTCTGCTGGTGGCTCAGCGCGGGGTGGACGTGTCCGCGGTCGTCCGCACCTGGATCGCGGCGACCCCGCTGGAGAGCAAGGCACGGGTTCAGATCGACGTGGACCCGTACAGCTTCCTTTAGCTGTTGGGCGCCCCGCTACTGCTCCCGACGAGCATGCTCAATCTTTGCCCCGGCCCGGGCACGCCGACACAGGCGGCCACGTTCGGGCCACGCGGAGGTTGCTGTTTGCATCGCGATGTCGATACTGTGGGTTTGGTGGATTGACGCATCGTCCGGCTCCGAGGCGAGTCGAACGAGCGTTGGTAGCGTTGGTGTGATGGACGGTTCGTTGGCTGTTTTCGGGCACTTGTCGGTGCGGCCCAGGGCGGGGGACCCGGGTTGCAAGGGGTCAAGTGCTGTGTTACAGAACGGTCGCGCCGTGGATGGGAAGGCGGGCGTCCGCTCCGTCCCGGGCACGCGGTCGGTCCCGACCCGGCAACGATAAAGACGACGAAGGGGGATCGCGGGTGCCAGCCCGAGTCAAGGAGTCCGGTGGGCTAGCGGGCCGCTATGCGCACGCTTTGCTGGAACTGGCGGAAGAGGACCAATCCGTCGACGAGGTTGCCCGGGATTTGGACTCCCTGGCCACCATGATCGGGGAGAGCGCCGATCTCGAACGGCTCGTCCGTTCGCCGGTGCTGTCCCGGGCCGATCAGCAGCGCGCGATGGAGGCGGTTCTCGCCGCCGCCGGCTGCGGTGCGTTGACCCGGCGCTTCATTGGTGTCTTGGCGACCAATCGCCGGCTGTTCATGCTCCAGTCGATCATTGCAGCGTATCGCACCATTCTGGCCGAACGCCGGGGCGAGACGGTAGCTGAGGTGATTTCCGCGCGGCCGCTTTCGGATGCGCAGATGGAGGGGGTGAGGGCCGCTTTGACCGGCGTGGTCGGCGCCAAGGTCAACGTCGCCGCTCGGGTCGAACCGGCCATCCTGGGCGGACTGATCGTGAAGGTCGGCTCGCGCATGGTCGACAACTCGCTCAGCACCAAGCTGCAGCGTCTCCGCCTTGCCATGAAGGGGGTTGGGTGATGGAAATTCGCGCCGCGGAAATTTCCGCGATCATCAAGAAACAGATCGCCGAGTTCGGCACGGAGGCCGAGGTCGCCGAGATCGGAACGGTCCTCTCGGTCGGCGACGGCATCGCCCGCGTCTATGGCATGGACAACGTCCAGGCCGGCGAAATGGTGGAGTTCGGCGGCGGCATCAAGGGGATGGCCCTCAACCTGGAGGAGGACAACGTCGGTGTCGTCATCTTTGGTGACGACCGCACCATCCGGGAGGGGGACACCGTCAAGCGTACTGGTGCCATTGTCGATGTACCCGTGGGCAAGGGCCTGCTCGGCCGGGTGATCGATGCGACCGGCGAGCCGATCGATGGCAAGGGCCCGATCGAGGCCACAGAACGGAATCTGGTGGACGTCAAAGCGCCCGGCATCATCCCTCGCCAGTCGGTGCACGAACCGGTTCAGACCGGCATCAAGGCCATCGACAGTCTCATCCCCATCGGGCGTGGTCAGCGCGAATTGATCATCGGCGACCGGCAGACCGGCAAGACCGCCATCATCATCGACACCATCCTGAACCAGAAAACCATCAACGAAAGTGCCAAGGACGAATCGGAAAAGCTCTATTGCGTCTACGTGGCGGTCGGGCAGAAGCGTTCGTCGGTGGCTCAATTCGTCAAACTCCTGCAAGACCATGACGCGCTCGATTACTCGGTCGTCGTGGCGGCGACGGCTTCCGAGCCGGCACCGTTGCAATTCCTGGCGCCCTATGCGGGCTGCACCATCGGTGAATATTTCCGCGACAACGGCATGCACGCGGTGATTTTTTATGACGATCTGTCCAAGCAGGCCGTGGCCTATCGTCAGATGTCGCTGCTGCTGCGCCGGCCACCGGGCCGCGAAGCCTTCCCGGGCGACGTGTTCTACCTGCACTCCCGCTTGCTGGAGCGGGCGGCCAAGCTCAACGCCGATAACGGCAGCGGATCGCTCACGGCGCTCCCGGTGATCGAGACTCAGGCCGGTGACGTTTCCGCCTATATTCCGACGAATGTGATCTCCATCACCGACGGCCAGATCTTTCTGGAGACGGAACTGTTCTACAAGGGCATCCGGCCTGCGGTGAACGTCGGCATCTCGGTGAGCCGCGTGGGCTCGGCGGCCCAGATCAAGGCCATGAAGAAGGTTGCCGGCACCATCAAACTGGAACTGGCGCAGTATCGCGAGATGGCGGCTTTCGCCCAGTTCGGCTCCGATCTGGACGCATCCACGCAGCGTCTGCTGGCCCGCGGCGCCCGCCTCACCGAACTGCTGAAACAGCCGCAGTTCACCCCCTATCCCGTCGAGGACCAGGTGGTGGCGATCTTCGCCGGGGTGCGCGGCTACCTCGACAAGATCAAGGTCGAGGATGTGGGTCGGTTCGAGGCCTCGCTGCTTGATGAGGTGCGTGCCAACGCCCCGGATATTTTGGAGTCGATCCGAACCGACAAGGACATCTCCGAAGAGACGGAAAAGAAGCTGGTGGTTTTGCTCGATCGCGTCACCAAGACGTTCTCATGATCAGCGCGGAACCGGTGGTGCGACGACGCAAGGGACGATAGTCCGACATGCCCAGCCTCAAGGACCTCAAGAACCGCATCAATAGTGTCAAGTCGACGCAGAAGATCACGTCGGCGATGAAAATGGTGGCGGCGTCCAAGCTCAAGAAGGCGGAAATCGCCGCGGCCGAGGGACGTCCCTATGCGGAACGCATGGAACGCATGCTGGCGGACCTGATCGCCACATTGCCCGACCGTACCAGTGCGCCTATGCTGCTGGCCGGCAGCGGCAAGGAAGATACGGTGTTGCTGGTGGCCGTCAGCAGTGATCGCGGTCTCTGCGGCGGCTACAACAACAACGTCATCCGGGAAACCCGGCGGCTGATCAACGCGCTCACGCGCCAGGACAAGACCGTGAAGGTTCTCTGTATCGGCCGCAAGGCGCGGGACGCCCTTCGGCGCGACCATCGGCAGCGGATCGTCGATACCCTGGAGAACGTCACTCGCAATGGGGCCGACTTCGCCCCGGCCCGCGACCTTGCCCGGCGGCTCAGGACCATGTTCGGCGATGGCGAGTTCGACGTCTGCCACCTCATCTACAACCGCTTCAAGTCGGCGATCGCCCATGAGGTCACGGTCAAGCAGCTGATCCCGTTTCCCGAACCGTCCGTGGTGACGCCTCTCGGCAGCGAACCCGCGAGGGCGGAGGGGCGGTTTTCTGCCGGCGCCTATGATCTGGAACCCAGTGAGGATCAGTTGCTCGGCGCGTTGTTGCCGGCCAACGTGGCAGTCCAGCTGTTCGGGTCGCTTCTGGAGAGCTATGCCTCGGAGCAGGGGGCCCGCATGACCGCCATGGACAACGCCACCCGCAATGCCGGGGAGATGATCGAGAAGCTGACCCTGACCTACAACCGCAAGCGCCAAGCGGCGATCACCACCGAACTGGTGGAGATCATCTCCGGCGCCGAAGCACTGTGAGCGGACCCGGCAGGCCCAAGCGGATGCCCAGGGATGCGTGAGGCCTTAGGAGCTAAAGGGACATGACGAAGAACGCGATCGGAACCATCAGCCAGGTCACGGGCGCCGTGGTCGACGTGCGGTTCGAGGGGGACCTGCCGCACATCATGAACGCCCTGCACGTGGACAACCACGGCCGGACGCTGGTGCTCGAAGTGGCCCAGCACCTGGGTGAATCGGTGGTCCGCACGGTGGCCATGGACATTACCGATGGACTGGTGCGTGGTCAGGAAGTGGTGGATACCGGCAGCCCGATCGAGATACCGGTGGGCCCGGAAACCCTGGGGCGGATCATGAATGTGACCGGGGAACCGGTGGACGAGCGCGGGCCCATCGAGACCAAGAAGCGGTTCCCCATCCATCGACAGGCCCCCACCTTTCTCGATCAGTCGACCGAGACGGAAATCCTCATCACCGGGATCAAGGTGGTGGACCTGATCGAACCCTACGCCAAAGGCGGCAAGGTCGGCCTGTTCGGCGGCGCCGGTGTCGGCAAGACCGTCATCATCATGGAGCTGATCAACAACATCGCCAAGGCGCACGGGGGTTATTCGGTGTTCGCCGGTGTGGGCGAGCGGACCCGCGAAGGCAACGACCTGTATCACGAGATGATCGAATCCGGCGTGATCCAGCTGGGCAACGTCGGTTCCAAGGCGGCTCTGGTCTATGGCCAGATGAACGAGCCGCCGGGCGCCCGGGCGCGCGTGGGCCTGACCGGCCTCACCGTGGCGGAGTACTTCCGCGACGAAGAAGGGCAAGACGTGCTGTTCTTCGTGGACAACATCTTCCGCTTCACCCAGGCCGGTTCGGAAGTATCGGCGTTGCTGGGACGCATTCCATCGGCGGTGGGTTATCAACCGACCCTGTCCACCGACATGGGCACGCTGCAGGAGCGCATCACTTCGACCAAAAAGGGCTCGATCACGTCCGTTCAGGCGATCTACGTGCCGGCGGACGACCTGACCGACCCGGCACCGGCAACCTCGTTCGCGCATCTCGACGCCACCACCGTGCTGTCGCGCGCGATTTCGGAACTTGGCATCTACCCGGCCGTGGACCCGCTGGACTCCAA
>REEP01000067.1 GCA_007695045.1 Rhodospirillales bacterium
AGACCGCCGTCCGCCAGGCCGAGAGCCTCAATCGCCAGGTTGACGAGTGGCGGTCTTGCCAAGACGCCGCACCCCGCCCTTTGTACACGCTACCCTGGCTCATCAGCGTGTACCGGATCGACGAAAGGTTTACTGCGCTACGAGCCAAGACACAACTTAGTTACGATTTTGCTTTACGCAAAATAGAAGGGTGGTCATGCCAAAATGGCCACCCGCCAATTGAGACGATAGAACGAAAAGCGGTGAAAGAGTTCTATCGTTCGATGGCCGAGAAGCCAGCTACCGCCAATGCGGTTATTCGTATTTTACGTCTACTGCTCCAGTTCGCTGTCGATGAAGGCTATATTTCACAGAACCCGGCTTCCAAGCCTCGGCTGATCGCCGTTCCGCCACGCCAACAAATCTGGACGAACGACGACCTTGCAGATTTTGTGGCTAGTGCCGAGCGGGCTGGTCGCCGATCCATGGCGCTCGCCGTTTTGATGGGCATCCACCTGGGCCAACGCCAGGGTGACATCCTCCGCCTGGATTGGTCGCAGTACGATGGAACCGTTGTTACCTTGCGTCAGAGCAAAACAGGAGCGCTGCTCAAGATCCCAGTGGTTCGCGAGCTTGCAGCCGCTCTGGAGGCCACGCCGCGCCTGTCCACCACCATCCTGGTGGCCGAGAGCACCGAGCGACCTTACCGGGCTGATCACTTTCATCACGAGTTCCGCCGCATCGCCAATGACGCGGGACTGGCTTCGCTACAATTTCTTGACCTTCGCCGATCGGCTGTGGTCCGCTTGGCCGAAGCGGGGTGCACGACAGCCGAGATCGCCGCGATCACCGGCCATCGCCTGGAGCGGACCATGCAGATCCTGGAGACCTACCTGCCGCGGACGTTGCCGATGGCCGAGGCGGCCATCCGCAAGCTCGAGTTGCACATAGACAGAACGGAGCTGGACAAAACGCAGGAACAAATGCTGAAAAGTTGGACGACGATTTGTAAGTGCTTGATTCTGGTGCCGAAGCGGGGATTTGAACCCCGGACCTACTGATTACGAATCAGTTGCTCTACCCCTGAGCTACTTCGGCGACCGCTGGTGGAGTCGACGGCGCGCCGGGCGCTTTCGCGGCCGGCCGCATCACCGCTGAACGAGCGGCGGCATCCGGATCATATCGCCGCCCGGACAGAAATCAACCGCCGGGCCCGCAAGCCCGGCGGTTGGTCCCCCCTTCGCGGTGCCCTCGCCCGCGCCCACGTTGGCGCCAAGCCGTCGGCGCCTACAGGCGCTGGGCGAGCAGGCCCTTGATCTCGGCAATGGCCTTGCCGGGATTGAGGTGCTTGGGACAGGTCATGGTGCAGTTCATGATGGTGTGGCAGCGGAACAGCCGGTACGGATCGTTGAGCTGGTCGAGCCGTTCCCCGGTGGCTTCGTCCCGGCTGTCGGCGATCCAGCGATACGCCTGCAACAACACCGCCGGGCCCAGATACCGGTCGCCGTTCCACCAGTAGCTGGGACAACTGGTCTGGCAGCAGAAGCAGAGGATGCATTCCCAGAGCCCGTCCAGCTTGGCCCGTTCCTCCGGGCTTTGCAGGCGTTCCCGGGCCGGGGCCGGGGTGTCCGCCTTCAGCCAGGGCTCGATGGCGCGCAGCTGGGCATAGGGGATGGAGAGATCCGGCACCAAGTCCTTGACCACCGGCATGTGCGGCAGCGGATAGACCTTGACGTCGCCCTTGATCTCATCGATCGCCTTGGTGCAGGCGAGGGTGTTGATGCCATCGATGTTGAAAGCGCACGAGCCGCACACCCCTTCCCGACAGGACCGGCGGAAGGTGAGGGTGGCGTCCATCTCATTCTTGATCTTGATCAGCGCGTCCAGCACCATCGGCCCACAGGCGTCCAGGTCGACCTCGAAGGTGTCCAGCCGGGGATTCTCGCCGCTGTCCGGATCGTATCGGTAGATCCTGAAGCGCTTCACCTTCTTGGCACCGGCCGGGGCCGGAAATGTCTTGCCCTCCCGTATCCGCGAGTTCGCCGGCAATGTCAGCTCGACCATGGGGGATCTCCGTACTTCTATCGTTTTTTGGCGTCAGTACACCCGCGTCTGCGGCTTGATGTACTCCGCTTCGTTGGTCAGGGTGAAGGCATGCACCGGCCGATAGGTCAGGGTGACCGTGCCCTGGCCGTCCATCCAGGCGAGCGAGTGCTTCATCCAGGTCTCGTCGTCCCGGTCGGGGAAGTCCTCGCGGGCGTGGGCGCCGCGGCTTTCCTTGCGGGCCTCCGCCGAGTACAGCGAGGTCTTGGCGCACGCCATCAGGTTCTCCAGCTCCAGCGCCTCCACCAAGTCCGAGTTCCAAATCATGGAGCGATCGCTGAGCCGGATATCGCCGAGGGAGTCCCAAACCTGATCGATCTTCGCGCAGCCTTCGGCCAGCACCTCCTGGGTCCGGAACACGGCAGCGTTGACCTGCATGTTGCGCTGCATCTCCAGGCGGATGTCCGCGGTGGGGCGCCCGCCCTTGGCGTGGCGCAGCCGGTCGATCCGGCTCAACGCCAAGTCGGAAGCGTCCTTCGGCAACGGCGGCAGCGATGCGCCGGGCTTGAGCTTGTCGGCACAGCGCAGCGCCGCGGCGCGCCCGAACACCACCAAGTCCAGCAACGAGTTGGTGCCGAGCCGGTTGGCGCCGTGCACCGAGGCGGAGCCGCACTCACCCACCGCCATCAGCCCCGGGCAGATGGCGTCCGGGTCCTTGTCGGACGGGTTGAGCGCTTCGCCGTGATGGTTGGTGGGGATGCCACCCATGTTGTAGTGCACCGTGGGCAGGACCGGGATCGGCTCCTTGGTGGCGTCGACGCCGGAGAAGATGCGGGCGGTCTCGGTAATGCCGGGCAGGCGCTGCAACAGCACCTCGGCGCCGAGGTGCTCCAGGTGGAGCATGATATGGTCGTTCTCGGCACCGACCCCTCTGCCCTCCCGGATTTCGATGGTCATGGAGCGGCTGACCACGTCGCGGGACGCCAAGTCCTTGGCCGTCGGCGCATAGCGCTCCATGAAGCGCTCGCCCTCGGAGTTGGTGAGGTAGCCACCCTCCCCGCGGGCACCCTCGGTGATCAGGCAGCCGGAGCCGTAGATCCCGGTGGGATGGAACTGGATGAACTCATGGTCCTGCACCGGCAACCCGGCCCGGAGCACCATGGCGTTGCCGTCGCCGGTGCAGGTGTGGGCGGAGGTGCAGGAGAAGTAGGCCCGGCCGTAGCCGCCGGTGGCCATCACCGTGGTCTGGGCCTGGAAACGATGGATGGTGCCGTCGTCCAGGTTCCAGGCGACGACGCCGCGGCATGCACCGGAGTCGTCCATCATCAGGTCGATGGCGAAGTATTCGACGAAAAACTCGGCGTGATTCTTCAGGGCCTGCTGGTACAGTGTGTGCAGGATGGCATGGCCGGTGCGGTCGGCCGCGGCACAGGCCCGCTGCACCGGCGCTTCGCCGTAGTTGCGCATGTGACCGCCGAACGGGCGCTGGTAGATCTTGCCCTCGGGCGTCCGCGAAAAGGGCACGCCGAAGTGTTCCAGTTCCAGCACCGCGGGAACCGCCTGGCGGCACATGTACTCGATCGCATCCTGGTCGCCGAGCCAGTCGGAGCCCTTGACGGTGTCGTACATGTGCCATTCCCAGCGGTCCTCGGCCATGTTGCCGAGCGCGGCGCCGATACCGCCCTGGGCGGCCACGGTGTGGCTCCGGGTGGGAAACACCTTGGTGATGCAGGCGGTCTTCAGGCCCGCAGCGGCCAAGCCCATGGTGGCCCTGAGGCCGGCACCGCCGGCGCCGACGACGACGACGTCATATGTATGGTCGATGATGGAATAGCCGTTGTTGCTCATGGTCTCCCTCAAGCCCCGATCGCAAGCCGCGCCACCGCCAGGATGCAGGCCACCGCCATCACGGCGAGGGCGAACTTGACGATGAGCAGAGAGGTTGTTTTTGCCGCCTCACCGTGGACGTAGTCCTCGATGACGACCTGCATGCCGAGCCATGCGTGATAGAACAGCACGGCCACCAGCACGACCATCAGGACGGCATTGAACAGCGATCCGATCCAGGCCTGGAACGCCGGCAGGTCGGCACCCATCAGGCCGATGGCAGAGACCACGAACCACAGCGACAACGGGACCAGGGCGATCGCGGTCACCCGCTGCCCCCACCAGTGATGGACCCCCTCCTTGGCGGAGCCGAGACCGCGGGCGCGGCTCAGGGAAGAGCGCAATTCCATTGTCAACCTCCCGCCGCGACATAGGCCGCGATCAGCGTGATCACCGTCAGGCCGGCGGCGGCCGCGACCATGGCGATACCGGACAGGCGGACCTGCTCCAGCTCGAAGCCCCAGCCGAAATCCCACAGCAGGTGTCGGATGCCGTTGCTCAGGTGATAGAACAGAGAGAAGGTGAACGCCCACAACAGGAGATGGCCGAACCACGACCCGAGGAATCCTTGCACGGTGGCAAACGGCCCCGGGCCGGAAGCGGCGGCCACCAGCCACCACGTGAGCAGCAGGGTGCCCGCGGTCAGTGCGACCCCGGTGACGCGGTGCAGGATCGACAGCACCGAGGTGATCTGCGGGCGGTAAATCTGCAGGTGGGGGGAGAGGGGACGTTGGCTCGAGGCCATGGAACTCACCCTTCTTGTCGTTGCGGTTCCCACATGTGAGGGAGGGAAGCTTAAGACCGGGGCCGGGCGGGTGTCAATCTTCGCAACCGCACAAAACCCGATTCTGCGAAAAATCGCCGAGAGGATTTGTCCCGGCGCCAGGTCGCATTCTAAGGTGATATTTGCTCTCAATTGCGGACGGACCTGCCGACCGACCGGCCGCCCGACCCGGCCAGCCCGCACGCATGATTGTGCAGTGCCGTGCCGTCCGTCAGGCGTGCGAGCGGTCCCAGGCGGTCGTTTCCGCCCTGCGCCTGGCGGCGAGGGCACGGTCCTCCGCCCGGATGCGGTGCCGGAGCAGCAAGGCATTCGCCACCGAAAAACCAAGGGCGAGTGCCCAGGCCCCGAACGCCAGTGGCAGCAGGGCGATTTCGGCAGCGACGATGGCGTAGTTGGGATGGCGGCACCAGCGATAGGGGCCGCTTCGGACCAGCGGTGCGTCCGGAACGGTGATGATCCGGGTGGTCCAGAACCGGCCGAGGCTGACGATCACCCACACCCGGAGCGCCTGCAGGATGACGAACAGGGCCAGCAGAGACCATGCCACCGGCGCGTCCGCCGGCACCGTGAACCACAGCGCGGCCAGCCAGGTGGAATGGAGCAGGACGAACAGAGGATAATGGCCGGCGCCGATCTCGATGCCGCCTGCCCGGCGAAGGATCCGGGTGTTGCGCTCGGCATAGGCAACCTCGGCAACACGCTGCAGCGCGACCAGCAGCACGATCCACTGGACCAGGCTCATCCGCGGGTCTCCAGCACCACGAAGCCGGCGGTGAAGCCGGGGCCCAGCCCCGTCATCAGGGCACGCCTGCCGATGCCGTCACTGTTGAGCGCGCGGTCCAGCACGAACAGGACGCTCGCCGCCGACATGTTGCCGTAGTCGCGCAGCACCGACCGGGCATCCGTCAGTGCCCCCGAGGCAAGGCCGAGCACATCCTCCAGCGCATCCAGCACCTTGGCACCGCCGGGATGACAAAGAAACCGATCGAAATCCGTGGCACTGAGGCGATGGCGCTCAAGAAAGGCCTGCAGCGCCGGTTGGAACGATTCCCTGATGAGCGTCGGGATATCGCGGGAGAAGATCACCCGAAGGCCATCGTCCTCCACCTCCCATCCCATCACGTCCAGGGAGTTCGGCCAAGTATGTTCCCCTGCCGCCCCCACCGTGACCACCGGGCCCGGCGCCTCCCCGGCGGGTCCCAGCAGGACCGCGGCGGCGCCATCACCGAACAGAGCGGTGGCGACGACGTTGCTCTTGGATGCGTCCCTGCGGCGAAACGTAAGACCGCAGAGTTCCGTCACCACCAGGAGAACCCGGCATCCCCGCTCGGCCCGAGACACCTGCGCAGCCCTGGCCAATCCAAGCACGCCGCCGACGCAGCCGAGCCCGAACAGCGGCAGTCGGATGACGTTCCGGCGCATGCCGAGGCGCTGCATCAGCAGCGCATCCAGGCTGGGTGTCGCGATGCCGGTGGTCGAGACCGCCACCAGGGCGTCGACCGATCCCAGGGGCACCGCCGCCTTCTCCAGACACCGTTCCGCCGCTTCCGCCGACAGCGCCAGCGCATGCTCCAGGTACAAGGCATTCCGCTCGCGCCAGCCATGGTCAGAGGCATACCAGTCCAGGGGAACGGTGGAATAGCGGTTCCGAATCCCGGCGTTGTCATAGACCGGCGCCAAGTGTTCGACCAAAGCGGGTCGCTCTCGGAAAATCGCCGCCGCCCGACTTCGCACGGCGTCCTGCGACAGCGCCTGCGCCGGCACCGCCGTTGCCGTGCCGAGGACGGCGGGTCCGCCCCCCATGCTCACCCGGCACCGCGACTTACGTGCGACCATCCCGCCATCATCGCGGCGCAATCGGGCGAGTGGCGTCGGCGAGCCAACGTGCCGTGTCCGCATCCAGCACCGGCGTCAGCTCCTCCCGGACCCGGGCATGATAGCTGTCCAGCCAGGCGATCTCCGCCTCGTCCAGCAACGCCGGATCGATCAGGTTGCGGTCGATGGGTGCCAGTGTGAGCGTCTCGAAGCCGAGCAGGTCCCGCTCCGCGCCGGGGGGCCGCGGCACGGTCTGCACCACCACCAGGTTCTCGGTGCGAATGCCATAGGCGCCCGGCCGATAGTAGCCGGGTTCGTTGGAGATGATCATGCCCTGCTCCAGCGGAACCTGGTTGGGCAGCTTGGAAATGCGCTGCGGCCCCTCGTGCACGTTGAGATAGTTGCCGACGCCGTGCCCGGTGCCGTGATCGTAATCAAGCCCGGCCTCCCACAGGGCGGTGCGGGCGAGGGCATCGATCTGCGATCCGGTGGTGCCCTTGGGAAAGCGTACGGTGGCGATGGCAATGTGCCCTTTCAGCACCCGGGTGAAGTGCGCTCGCATGGCATCCGTCGCCGAACCGATGGCGACCGTGCGAGTGACGTCGGTGGTCCCGTCCAGGTACTGTGCCCCGGAATCCACCAGATAGAGAGTGCCCGGCAGCAGCCCGGCGTCGCTTTCCGGCGTGACCCGGTAATGCACGATTGCCCCGTGCGCGCCGGCCGCAGAGATGGTGGGAAAGCTGAGCCCCCGGAATAGCGGCAGGTCCCGCCGCAGCGCCTCCAGCCGGTCGGCGGCCATCGTCTCGGTCACGTCACCATGACGAGCCGCCCCGTCCAGCCAGGCCAGGAAGCGGGTCAAGGCTGCCCCGTCGCGACGATGGGCGGCGCGGATACCATCCACTTCCTGTGCCGTTTTAAGGGCTTTCTGCAGGGCACATGGACTGTCGCCGCGGACGATAACGGCGCCGGCCCGGCGCAGCCTGTCCGCGATCCAGAACGCGACCCCGTTGGGATCGAGCCGGACCACGAGGCCGGCTGCGCCCAAACGATCCAGAGACGGGCCCAGCGCCTCCGGCGACCGCAACCGCACCTCGGAACCCAGATGCGCTTCGAGCCCGGACGTGATCTTGCGTGGGTCCAGAAACAGTTCGACCCGCGCATCGCGGTGAATGATCAGGAACGCCAGCGCCACCGGCGTGTACGGCACGTCCCCGCCCCGGATGTTGAGCAGCCACGCGATACAATCCGGCGCCGCCAGGACGCAGGCATCCTCCCGCGACGCGCGCAGCGTTTCCGCGACCTGGCGCCTCTTGTCACCGGATTGGGCGCCAACGAAGCGTGGATCGTGGGCGATCACCGGCGCGATCGGCGGCGGTGGCCGATCCTGCCACACCGCATCCAGCGGGTTATCCCTGACCGCGACCAAGCGGGTTCGCGCCTTGTCGCAGGCTTCCCTCAATTTTTCGACCTGCGCCGGCGTATGCAGCCACGGATCGAAGCCGAGCCGTCCCTTCTCCTGAAGATGCGACGCCAGCCATTCGGTCACGGACACCTCGGTGGAGTGATACAGCGACCAGACCCCGGTGTCGGTTTCGTCCTTGGCCTGCTCCGTATAGCGGCCGTCGACGAATAATGCAGCGGACTCGCGCAACACCACGGCGGTGCCGGCCGAACCGGTGAAGCCGCTGATCCAGCGCAGCCGCTCCGCACACAAGGGCACGTGCTCGCCCTGGTGTTCATCCGTCCGTGGAATCAGGAAACCGGTCAAACGACGGCGCCTCAACTCACGCCGCAGAGCCGCCAACCGCTGGACTCTCGCCTTCGCCGCCGTGTCCCGCACGACCGTGCCCCCAGCCTGAAAACGGTGCCGGGCCGCGGCCAGCATCTCCGTCAGCATGGACTTCAGCGCTGCATCGGGTGACGGGGCCACCAAGGTCATCCATGCGTCGACATCGAAGCTTTGTGGCGCTGCAGCAACACCCGCGACCAGTTCGCAGATCTCAGCAGCCGAGTAGCGTGAGCCGGCTATTTCCAAAAGGTGCTCCAGAGCCTCCCGGCAATCGGGGCGAACAGGTGAAAAGACAGCGGAATCCGTGATCACAGCCTTGCCCGTTCATTCGTGACCCGACCAAACCGAACCTGTCGCATGGCCGACCCGCGTTCTGTGCAATGCTGCATTGCGGCAATGCCAGCTTAACGCATTCGCAATCGCAACACAGCTATGAACGAGCACGAGGACCATCAAACAGAGGTGACGATCATGTTCGTTAACCATACTCACCGATCCAAGGTTCCGGATTATCCGTTCCGGTATCCGGATTGGGACAATGCCCATGTCCTGGCGTGGGAGGCCCGGGGGCGGCACCTGCGCAATCGCGAAATCCGCCGGTGGCTCGCGGCGGGGCTTCAGCGCATCCGCGCCAGTATCGAGGCTCTGGTGATCTCTCCGGTTAAACAGAGCCGGCTGACGGGGTCCGATGCCGCCTTGGCCGCCTCGCATCGATCCGATCTTTCGGCTGAGACGACGGGCCAGGAGCGCGAACAAGCGTTTTGGTCCGCCTATCGTCCGGCGCGCACAACGGCCATCCGCCAGAAGAGGCTTCAGCCCAAGGCGTCGGACACCAAGGCTGCTTGAGGCCACTCTGAACGCCCATCGATGCGCCCGGTGATGCATCCTCGAAGTCCCATCATCAGGCATCCGCGCCATGGCCGTTCGGGTCACGACCCGGGCGGGCTTTCGCCAGCCGGCTCCGCGCCAACCGCGGCACCGGCTTGGCGCAAACACCGTTCGTACAGGACCTGCCGGCGCTTCTCGGCATCGAAGCGCTGGAAGCTTCGGCTCAAGGGGATGGGTCGGCCGACTCCTGGCGCAACGTCCGGCTCCATCCGCGCAAATTCCCGTTCGACCTGCGCCGAGGCTCGCCGCCAACAAGCGGCCTGAACCGACTCCGGGTCGGTCTCGGGAGCCGGCGTCAGCCGTCGCGGCGCTTCGGGAGCCATCTGGCAGGCTGCCAGGCTCATCGCCACCACCATCACCATGGGCCCGGCTATCGTCCCAGATCGGGCCACCCGGCCCTCCTTTCCATCGCTGTGGCCCCGCCCTGGCAGGCAACGCCATCAATCACGCAACTGTGCACCGGTTACCGGAGCGACGCAACGTCGCCACAATCGGCCGGCCAGATCCCGCCAGCGATCCAGCCGCCATTCGCCGCGATCCTCGATCCGTTCCGCCAGCGGTCGGGGAATCCCATCGAGGCCGACCCTCGCTCCGGCCATCGCCCCGGCCATGGCAGCCGTGGTGTCCACGTCACCACCGACCGCAACGGCGGTATGCAGGCATTGGCGATACGTGTCCGGTGTTCGAAGAAATGCATACAAGCTCCACAAGACGCTGGTGGTGACGAACGGCGAGACCCCGCCCGCGGCCTCACCATCGTCGAAATCAGCCGCGACGATGGCCTGGATGGCCGGCAAGGCATCCGCCGGAGACATCGCCACGATGCCCGGCAGTTCGGCGATGGCATCGCCGACGCGGCGATCCACCCGGTTGGCCCAGGTTGCGAGCGTGGCGGCCACGGCCGGAACGTCCAGCGGACCTTCGGTCATGGCCAAAGCCACGGCACCGGCCACGGCAACCGCGCCGGCGGAACACCGCGGATCGGCGTGGGTGATGCGCCCCTGATCGCAGGCAAGGCCGATCAACCGGTCGGGATCGTTGAAACAGACCAACCCGACCGGTCCGGCTCGCATCGCACTGCCGTTGCCGGCATTGGGCGGCGGCGTACCGGACTCGTTCCATGGTACACCGCTGGCCAGGCGGGCCGCGGCTTCCGCCGTGGCCCGGCCGCCGCCGACGATCCGGCCGGTGGTGAACAGGTCCCGGATGCGCGCGCCATAGTCCGCGGGGTCGAACGGTTGGTACGCCATGAGGCTCAGCACCAATTCCCGCGCCAGTTGGGAATCATCGGAGAACTGGCCGAACGGAAAGCCGCCGCGCCGGGTGCCCGGGATTTCACCCCGCAACAGCACCGCATCTGCATACGGACGGCAAACCGATGCCGCCGCCCCTTCCACCACGAAGCCGACGGCATCGCCCACACACTGACCGATCAGACAGCCGGCAACCTGATTTTCACTGGGGAACATCGCTTTCCTCCGGCGGACAGAACTCCGCGACCAACGGTGCGTGGAACGATTCCGGCGAACCGGACACCGCTTGCGACGTGATCAACTCATCCCCCAGTGCCTCATTGTGGATTTCGATCTGACGGTACCAGGCGAGCAGGCTGCGGGACACCAGGACGTGGTCCAGCATCTGTGGCCGCCCGTGATGGATCACGGAGAAGCGACGCGATTCCGAGAGGCTCCGCTCCAGCGGCACCAGGGTCCGCAGCACCAGGTGCGGGTTGGCCGCATCCTCCTCATCGCCGCGGATGGTGCGCACCGGGGCCTCACTGACGCCGGCGTTGAAGTCTCCGCAAACGGCAATCAGCGCATCGGCCTCGGTGTCAAAAAGAGCATCGATGAACAGCCGTACTTCCAAAGCCTGCCCGGCCCGCTTGACGGCGGAAAGGAAGAAACCTTCCGCCCAACCCGCCATGGTCCGCCACGCCCGCTCCTTAGTCTTGTGTCCGGGCAGGAAGGCGGCCCGCGGCGCGCGCAGGTGGACGTTGATCACATGCAGGGTCTTGTCCTGGCACAGCGGTATCGCCGCATACAGAAACGGCCGGTCCCAGGCCACGTCGACGCTCTCGTCCTCACCCGGCTCGGCGGTGGCCACGCGATGCCGCGGTGGCGCCACCAGGTCGTGGAAAACCTGTCGTTGATGTGTGACCGGGAAGCGGGACAGGATCACCAGGTTATGCTTGTCCCGGACCGCTCCGGTGGATCGGCTGACCGTGGTGGCGCGCTGGTAATTCGCATACGGCGTGCCGGCCACCAGTGCGTCCAGAGCTTCCAGCGCCCGGTCCTGGCCGGCCGCGGGACGCCGGCTGTCCACTTCCTGAAGGCACAATACATCCGCCCTCAGCCTGAGCAGCTGAGGTCGAAGCAGTTGGGCCCGGTCTTCGAAAGAAGGACCTCGCTCGCTGGCGGCGCCAAGGTTCTCGACGTTGAACGTCGCGATGCGCAGTGTCGTCGGCGCGATCTCGGACATGCAAGCAGTCAAGCAGTCTGAACGCGTCAGGAAGCGGGCGAGAGGCAACGCCTCAGAAAGTCCGCGACCTCAGGCTCGTCCCATTCCGCCGCACCGACCAGGCGCCCCACCTCGCGGCCTTCTGCGTCCAGCAGAACCGTGGTCGGCAGACCCGGGATCTCAAAAGCCATCGAGACGGCTTGGCGCGCCTCGGTCAGGACCGCGAGATTGCGAATACTGTTGACCTCATAGAACTGGCGCACCGCGTCGGCACCACCGAAATCGGACGACAGCGCCAGCACCTCGACGCCATCGTCAGCCACATCGGCGTGAAGGGCGTCCAGCGCCGGCATCTCCTTGACGCACGGCGGGCACCAGGTCGCCCAAAAATTCAACACGAGACCGCGGCCGCGATAATCGGCCAGGGTCTGGGGCCGCTCCCCATCTGCAAGGAACGACACCTCCGGCGCCGGCGTCACCGATTCCATCAGGTCCAGCGTGGCCAACGCCGCCGGCGGGTTCGCACACCTGTCCTGGCCGGCGTCAGCCGGGGTATTAATGACAAAGATCATGGCGGCCACCAGGGCCGGCGCCACCGCGCCGCATCCCGAGACCGACGCTCGCACTGCTGTGTTCATGCTTTTCCTGCCATCCCGTCCTCTCGTCGGCAGACCGCCGCACCCGCCCAGTCCGCTGCCACAGCGGTGCGCTGCCAGAGCGGTGCGCTGCCAAAGCGGTGCGCCATCCGCCACCCGCCGATCATATAGGCGCGCCACTCTCCCGCCAAAACCATCGATGAGCCGCCCCATGGCGCCGCGGTCTGGCGAGGCCGCGGTCTGGCGAGGCCGCGGTCTGGGGGCTTGAGCCTGATCACGGCGGCGCCCAGCCACCGACACTCCGGGTGGTGTCAGTTGCGGCGTAAGGTGGTACCGATTAGGTTGTTCCAGGAGTGGTCGTTGGGGCGTGGCCAAGTGGTAAGGCAACGGGTTTTGGTCCCGTGATCCCAGGTTCGAATCCTGGCGCCCCAGCCAAACGGCATGACCTGTGGACAAGTCTCCGCCAAGATTGTTTTGCGACGCGATCTCGCCGTTGGTTTCTACACGTACATCAAACCGTCGCCGGAAGTTCGCCTCGACCTCTCCCGGGCACCGGACCGAGTTCGATAGCACCAGCTTCAGAAGCCGCTTTTCCCGTGAACTTCCTGTTTGGCGAAACGTTCACGGGCATTCCGGGCCAACTCGAGCAGCCTGATTCCGTGGTCCATATGGGAATGTTCGGCATCCGTATGCCGCTCGATCTCCCGTAAGAACCTCACCTGATCCGTCTTCCACGCCTTGGCCATGCGAGCGTGGAAGGTTTGGTCGACCCAAGCCTCGCCGAGTCACTCTCCGCCGCGCTGTTCCCCTCCGACGCGGGTGATCGGGCGCAACTCGCCTGGAATAGGCGGCGAGACCAGTAGCTCATGAGCGCTACACGCGCGGGCGTTCTGTCTCGTTCCGGTTGCAGGGGGTCGGGAAGCGTGATACAGAATCTCGGCATTTGTCAGTTATTGCCGAGCATACGAACCATGGCTGTATCGGCTCAAGGAACGCGGAAGGATCGCGCGCTCACCATCGCCAGGGAGCGCGGCATCGCGCGTGCGCGCGATTTCGATGCGGCGGGCGTTCCGCGCGCCTACCTGCGCCGGCTGCTGGATCAAGGGCTTCTGGTGCGCCTGGAGCGCGGCCTTTATCAGCTTGCCGATGCGGAATGGTCCGAGTCTCACAGCCTTGCCGAAGCGGCTCGGGCCGTACCCCACGGCGTCATCTGCCTGCTCTCCGCGCTCAGATTCCATGAACTTACCACGCAACTGCCGCATCAGGTGTGGATACTGATCGGTCACAAGAAGTGGGCGCCGAAAAACCCAGCCGTCTCGCTCCGCATCATCCGCGCCACCGGCGAAGCCCTGACGGCCGGCGTCGAACGGCACACGATCGAGCAGGTGGAAGTGCCCATTACCAACCCGGCCAAGACGGTCACCGACTGTTTCAAATACCGTAGCCAAGTCGGTCTCGATGTCGCCATCGAGGCGCTCAGAGACTGTCTCCGAGGCCGCCGCGCCACGGTTGACGACCTCTGGCGGTTCGCCGCCATCGACCGCGTGCACAATGTGATGCGCCCCTATATCGAGGCCACGGTATGACCCCGAAACCGCCCCTCAGGAATGTCGGCGCCTCGGTCCGGGCACGGCTCACCCGGCGCGCCAGCGAACGCAAGGAAAACGTCCAGCTTGCGCTCACCCGTTTTGCCATCGAGCGGCTCCTCTACCGGCTGAGTCTCTCGCCCCACAGAAACCAATTCGTCCTCAAGGGCGCCATGCTGTTCAGTCTCTGGACGCCCACGCCCTATCGGGCAACCGGCGATCTCGATCTTATGGGATACGGCGATGCAGTGCCGGAGCGAATCGCCGCCGTCTTTGAGGAGATCTGCCGTATCGATGTCGAGGATGACGGCGTCGTCTTCAAGCCGGAAACCCTGCGGGCCGAGTCGGCCAGGACTGAAGATGCGTATAACGGCATCAGGATCGTCATGACCGCCGAGATAGCGGGCGCGCGCCTGCCCATTCAGGTCGACATCGGATTTGGCGATGCCGTTACCCCGGCCGTGCAGGAAATCGACTATCCCTCGCTGCTCGACATGCCGGCGCCCCGGCTGCGTGCCTATCCTCCCGAGACGGTCGTGGCAGAGAAATTCCAGGCACTGGTCGCGCTCGGCATGCTCAGCAGCCGCATGAAGGATTTCTTCGATCTTTGGGCGATCTCGGAGACGTTTTTCTTCGAGGGGCCAGTGCTCGCGCACGCGATCGCCGCGACCTTCGATCGGCGCCGGACGGCCATTCCCGCGGATACGCCCATCGCCCTGACGACGGCCTTTGCCGAAGACGCCGCGAAGCAAGGACAATGGCAGGCGTTCCTGCGCCGGACCGCAATCGCCATGGCCCCTGGTCCTTTTGCCGAGTTGCAGGCCCGGGTGGCCGCGTTCGTTCTACCGCCCGCCCATGCTCTTGTGGCTGGGAACGCCTTCAATGAGACATGGAACGCTGGCGGTCCTTGGACGTAGTGCTCTCCGGTCGGCGTTTCATCACTACGCTCGCGCCTCCTGCAGCACTCCCATGTCCTCCGTACGCACCCCTGATCTCGGCTGGAGGAGCAAGCCAGAAAGCTCTACAAGCTCCCAGAAAACCCAGCCAGCGTGAGGGGTTACAGCGGAAGCCAGACCCGGGCCCTCAAACCGCCGTGAGGCGAGTCGGTCAGGGTGACATCACCGCCGTGCCCGCGGATGACGTCGCGGGCAATGGTCAGGCCGAGCCCAACCCCGCCAGTTGACGGGTTGCGCGATCCTTCGATCCGGTAGAAGGGGCGGAACACGTCCTCCCGGGCGTCCGACGGAATGCCGGGGCCGTCGTCATCGATCAGCACCTCGACCACATCGCGGCGCCGCTCGGCCAACACCCACACGTGGCTTGCGTAGCGCGTTGCGTTCTCGACCAGATTGGTGATGGCACGCTGGAATGCGATCGGACGGACCGGCGCCTTGATTGCCGGCGGAACATGGAGTTCCACGCGCGCCCCATTGTGTCGGGCTTTCTCGGCGACATCGTCGAGAATGGCGCTGACATCGGCGGGTGCGACGTGCTCCGTGCCTTCGCCCCGCGCAAACGCCAAGTATGCATCGAGCATGCGTTCCATTTCCGTGATGTCGCGCTTGAGGGAGTCGATGCCGTCCTCCGCCGACATCATCTCCAGTTGCAGTTTCATCCGTGTCAGCGGCGTGCGCAGGTCGTGGGAAACGCCTGACAACAGGGCGGTGCGTTGTTGGACTTGGCGCAGAATGCGGTGGCGCATGGCGATGAACGCCGCTGCCGCCTGGCGCACCTCTGCCGCACCTTGCGGCTTGAAACGGGGCACGTCACGCCCCTTGCCGAAGGCTTCCGCGGCCTGGGCCAGACGCAGCACCGGACGCACCTGGTTGCGCATGAAGATACTGGCGACACCAAGAAGCAGCATCGATGTTCCGGCCATCCACAGAACGAAGACATACGTCGTGGAGCTGAACAGCCGCTTGCGACTCGCATCCATGGAAATGACGCCCTCGGGAATCTGAACATCGACCAGAACCCGCGACGACCTCGGGCCGGTGTCGACCCGGAACGGCTTGCGGATATGGTTTTCCAGGGCCTGGGCGAAGGTTCGCTCCAGGTGGTTTCCCTGTGTCAGCCCCTGCCGGGGCAGGATCCCGCCTTCGATCAGACTGGCCTGAATCCCCATCCGACCCTGCGCCTGATCCAGGATCCATTGACGCTGTTCCGGATCGTGGACATCCCGGAAGCTGTCGACCACCACCGCCATATCACCGGCGAGATCACGCGCCATGCGCCAGCTGACCGTGTCCCAGTGGTTTTCGTAGAATACGTAGGCGGAGACGAGCTGCACCAGGATCAGCGGCGTGACGATGATCAGGATCGAGCGGCCGAACAGGCTCCGCGGCAAAAACTGCTTGATCACCGACGTCAATCCGGCTTGAGAACGTAGCCCCTGCCGCGCACCGTCTGCAGATAGCGCGGTTCGCGGGGATCAACCTCGATCTTGCGCCGAAGCCGGGTGACCTGCACGTCGACCGCCCGATCACCCCCGCTCGCACCGGTTAACGCGATCAGATCCTCGCGGTTGAAGGCGACGCCCGGCTGGCGGGCCAAAGCCTGAAGCAGAGCCGCCTCGACCGAGGTCAATCGCACCGGCGCGTCATCGTCGCGGAGTTCGCTCCGCTCCACGTCGAATGTGAGACGACCGAGCCGAACCGTCGGCACGTCTGATGATTGCGCAGAGCCGCGCTTCAAAAGGTTTTGCATACGCAGCAGCAGTTCGCGCGGATCGAAAGGCTTAACCAGATAATCATCGGCGCCACGCTCGAGGCCGGAGATGCGATCCTCCGCCTCGCCCATGGCGGTGAGCATCAGGATCGGCAGATTGCTCTGCTTGCGCACCGACGTCGCAAAGTCCAAGCCATGCTCCCCCGGCATCATCAGGTCGAGAATCATGGCGTCGAATGCCAGGGTCGCCAAGCGGGTTCGGGCCTCCGCCGCCGAGGCGGCCGTGGCCACGAGGAACCCGTGGTCGCCAAGATAACGGGCCAGCAAGCCCCGGAGGCGGTCGTCGTCATCCACGACCAGAACATGGTGGAGGTCATGGCCCATCATGGCACGCTGAGCGGTCCTTCCGTTGGCGGTGCGGGAGCGACGCGGTGCCGGTCGTCCGCCGCGACCATCGCCTCCAGCACCCTGGTGAACCCGTCGGCCGCCTCCGGCCCGGCGCAGGCGAACGCCGCCGCCAGCCGCGTTGATTGACGTGCGGTCAATTGCCGCTCCAGCGCCTGCGCCTCCTCGGTCAGGTACAGCCGGCGACGGCGGCGATCCACACGATCGGGACGCCCGACCACAAACCCGTCCCGCATCAGCTGGCCCAGCACCGGCGACAGACCCTGCTTGGTGATCTTGAGAATGTCGAGGAGACCGCTCACGGAAATCCCGGGGTGGCGGCCTACGAAGTAGATAACGCGATGGTGGGCGCGTCCGAAGCCATAGCGTTCGAGCAACCGGTCCGCCTCTCCGGTGAAGTCCCGGTATGCGAAAAACAGCAATTCGATGGCGCGCCGCAGGTCCGGCGCTGCAGCCTCGAGTACGAAGCCCTCGTCAACCGTATCCGGGGCGGGCTCGATCATCGCTTCCTGATCTCTGGGGCCGCACGCAGCGCCACAACCAATTTATGTCAGCAACGTTGACATATATGCACCCGGATGATACCAAACGCAACGGCAGAGTGAGCTTCCGTGGCCTCCTCGTCTCACGAGACCACCGTATGGGAAAGATTGTGCCAATGACAACGCAACCGTTCGATGACCGCGACGGCCTCATCTGGTTCAACGGCGACCTGGTGCCCTGGCGGGACGCCAAGGTGCATGTGCTCACCCACGCCTTGCATTACGCATCCGCCGTGTTCGAGGGAGAGCGGGTGTACGGTGGCCATGTCTTCAAACTCACGGAACATTCCGAAAGACTGGCCGCGTCGGCTCGCACCATGGGCTTCACCCTGCCTTGCTCGGTTGACGCGCTCGACCGCGCCACGGAGACGGTTTGCAAGGCCAACGGCATCGTCGACGGTTACGTTCGACCCGTTGCCTGGCGCGGCAGTGAGATGATGGGTGTCTCCGCCCAAACCACCCGGATCAACCTCGCCATCGCCACCTGGCCGTGGCCTTCGTACTTCTCGCCGGAGGCACGGCTGAAGGGCCTTCGCCTGAAGACCGCGCCCTGGCGGCGGCCGGCGCCGGACACCGCACCGGTGCACGCCAAGGCCGCCGGTCTTTACATGATCTGCACCCTGTCCAAGCACGCGGTGGAGGCCGACGGGTATGACGATGCCCTGATGCTGGACTGGCGCGGCCGCATCGCCGAGTCGACCGGGGCCAATATCTTTCTGGTGTTCGGCGACGGCCGGCTGCACACACCGGTGCCCGATTGCTTCCTCGACGGCATTACCCGCCAGACCGTCATCGCCCTCGCCCGGGCGCGGGGTATCGACGTGGTGGAGCGCGTGATCATGCCGGAGGAATTGGCCCAAGCCACCGAAGTGTTCCTGACCGGCACCGCCGCCGAGGTCACCCCGGTCGGCAGCATCGATGATTATCACTACACCCCCGGAGATATCACCACGGCCCTGATCGCGGACTACGCCAAGGCCACCACCCGGACAACCAGGCAGACGGTCTCCGCCGCCTGACTCCCCGCTCCCCTGTCTGCCTTTGGGAAAGGTCGGTGGCCGTGGCGCGGAGGGTCGCGACCGTTACCAGCGGCCACCGGGTTGCGCCAGGGCCTCATGGGTGAGTTCACGAACAATGATATCGAACGCTTCGTCCACTGAATCGGTCTTGTGAAACAGTTCCAAATCCTTTCGATCAATGGTGCCGAAACGGACCAGCGCATCCAGATTGAGGACTTGATCCCAGAATTCCGATCCATAGAGAACAATGGGCAGGCGCTTGCGGATCTTTCCCGTCTGGACCAGCGTGATCACTTCGAAAAACTCATCAAGGGTGCCGAAACCGCCCGGAAACGCGATCAGCGCCTTGGCCAGATAGACGAACCAGAACTTCCGCATGAAGAAGTAATGGAACTCGAATTCCAGTTGGCGCGTGATGTACGGGTTGCCCCGTTGCTCCTTCGGCAATGAGATGGTCAGCCCCACATTGAGACCCCGCGCCTCCGAGGCGCCGCGGTTGGCCGCCTCCATGATGCCGGGGCCGCCGCCGGTACAAACCACGAACCGCCGTCGCTTTTCCTCGAGCCCTTTGGACCACTCGGTCAGCCGTCGGGCGAGTTCGCGACAGTCCTCGTAGTAGCGCGACATGGCCAACTGCCGTTCGGCGGTCTCCACATCCCCGCCGTTGGCGCGGGCTTCTTCCAGCGCATCGCTGGCGACGTCGCGGGGCACCAACCGCGCCGACCCCCAGAACACGATGGTGTCGGAGATGCGCAGCCCCTCGAAACGCGATTCGGGGTACAGGTATTCCGCCAGGATGCGGAGTTGGCGGGCGTCGCGGCTGGCGATGAAGGTTTCGCTGCGGTACGCCTTGTCGATACGTCTTTCGTCGGTCGCCATGGGAAGCCGGCTCCTGCCAACGGCATGACCGCCCGCTGGCGACCGCCGCCGGCCCAAAAGCCCTAAAACATCAGCCGGGTCAAGTCGGGGACCACGCGGGTGCCCTCCGGGAACGGGCTGGGCTCGCCATCCGGAACGCGTCCGACGAACGCAAGCCCGGTGGCCAGCGCCGCGTCATGGTCTGTCATACTGTCACCAACGAACACGGCCGCATCGGCGCTGAGACCGTGGCGGGACAGCAACGCCCGAATGATCGGCGGCTTCTCAGGCGGTGATCCCCGCACCTCGGTGAACAGATGGCTCATCCCGCGCCGCGCAATGATCCGGCGCAGTTCCACCTCGGGCGTGCCGGAGACGACGAACACCGGCATCCGGCCCTGCAGCGAGGTGACCAACGCCTCGGCACCCGCTACCCAGTCGGTCGCGACCACGGCATCCTCGACCAGATGCGAGAATTGCCCGGCCAGCCGGTCCAACTCCGCCGCATTCAGGACCTGGCCGAGGAACGTGGCATGGCAGTGGCGGATTTTCTGGCGGCGAGAGATGCCACCGTTGGCCCTGTGATGGGCGATCGCGGCCGCGAGAACGTCGGGGCCATAAGGCTTGTACAGTTCGGTGAAAGCCTTGGTCTTGATGTCGGCGGATTCGAGGATCACCCCGTCGAAATCGAGGAAGACGGCCCGCCAGCCGCCGCCGCCATCCATCGGGATCGGTGCCATGGCCACTCTCAACCTCGGTCCCGCGCATGTCGAGGGCGCGATGGGCCCGGATTTCCGGCAGTCGGCGATGATGAAGACCAGCGTGTCGCGGCAACGGCGTCGGTGTCCCGGGCTTCCACCCAGTGACCACCATTCGCCGTTTCCTCGTGCTTCCAGAACGGCGCCTCCGTCTTAAGCAAGTCGATCAGGAACCGACAAGCCTCGAAAGCGTCATCCCGGTGCGCCGCGGCAGCCGCCACCAGGACGATGCGGTCGCCGGGCTCCAGGCGGCCGAAACGATGGATGATCAGCACGTCCTGCAACGGCCAGCGCGCCCGCGCCGCGTCCTCGATCCGCGTCAGTTCGCGCTCGGTCATGCCGGGATAATGCTCCAGGCTCATGGCCCGCAACACAGGCCCCCGGTTGAGGTCCCGCACCAGGCCGACAAACACGGCGACGCCGCCGATCCCGGAATTGCCGGCATACAGACGATCGATCTCCGTGCCGGGGGAGAAGTCCTCGCGCTGCACCCGGATCATTGCCGCCTCCCGCCGGTGATCGGCGGAAAAAAGGCCACCTCATCATCGGGGCCAACCGCGTGGTCGAGGCTCGCATGCGCCTGATTGACGGCAATCCGGATATGACGCAGATCCGCCAGCGCCGCGCCGGGCCGGCCCCCGCGCGCGCGCAACCAGACCACCAGCGACCGCACGTCCGCTACGTCCGCCGGCGGCATCACCGTCTCCTCCGACAGGCCTGCGTGCTCCCGCACCGATGCGAAATAGAGAATGCGCACGGAGGTCACGATCTTGGGTTGTGTCGTGGGAGAGCTCTAACCGACATCGCGGGCCGGATCCGCGCGCTCGAGCCGGGCTGCGGGCTCCGACCGGTCAGGATTCCGGTCCGGATCGCTGTGGCGCTGCGCTGCCGGCTCGTCTCCCATATGGTTAAGCCCGGCCCGCAGATAGTCGTACCCGGTAATGAAGGTCAGCAACGCCGCCGCCCACAAGCCGGAAAGTCCGATCATCGGTGTCGTCAGCGGCCCGAATGTGGGACCGTACTCACCCACCACCAGGAAGCCGATGGCAATCATCTGCAAGGTGGTCTTCCATTTCGCCAGACGCGTCACCGGCAGGCCGACGTTCAGTTGCGCCAGATGTTCACGCAAACCGGACACCAGGATCTCCCGCCACAGGATCACCGCCGCGGGCACGATATGCACACCCCACAGACGATCGATCCCCACCAAGACCAGAAGGACGGATGCCACCAGAAGTTTGTCAGCGATCGGGTCGAGAAACCGGCCGAAACTGGATTGCAGAGACCACGCCCGCGCCAAATAGCCGTCGAGGAAATCGGTTATGGCCGCAGCGACGAAGACCAGCAAGGCGAGCCAGCTGGCCCAGGGTGTCTGCAGCATCAGCAGCACGCAAACGACCGGCGTGGCCAGCACGCGCGACACCGTCAGCAGATTGGGAAGATTACCCAACATTGCACGTCCCATGGGCGCTGCGGGAAACGTTGCGAACATTCTAGCCTCCGGAATGGAACCAGTCATAGATCTTATTGGCAAGCGACCGACTGATACCCTCAACCGCCTCAAGGTCACCGCGACCTGCCTGGGCGATCCCCCGCACCGACCCGAAGTGATGCAGCAGAGCCCTCTTGCGCCGGCTGCCGATCCCCGGGATCTCGTCCAGCGGCGAGGCCGTGAGGCGCTTGGAGCGCTTGACGCGATGGCCACCGATGACGAACCGGTGGGCCTCGTCGCGCAACCGTTGCAGGAAGTAAAGCACCGGGTCGTTGCGATCCAACACCAGCGGCGGGCGCCCTGGCAGGAAGATGCGCTCACGCCCGGCGTTGCGGTCATGGCCCTTGGCGATGGCGGCGACCGGCAGGTCGTCGATGCCGAGATCGGCGAACACCTGAAGCGCCACGCCCAGTTGCCCCTGGCCGCCGTCGATCAGGACCAGTTCCGGCCAGCCCTCCCCTCGGCCCGGATTCTCCTTGAGCGCGCGGGAGAAGCGGCGGGTCAGCACCTCCCGCATCATGGCGTAGTCGTCACCGGGGACGAAGCCGTCCTCGGTGCCGCGGATCGTCCACTTGCGGTAGGCGTTCGGCATCAGACCCTCGGGCCCCGCCACGATCATGGCGCCCAGCGCCTCGGTCCCCGAAACATGGCTGTTGTCATAAACCTCGATGCGCCGGGGCGGGGCCTCCAGATTCAAGGTGGTCGCCAGCGCGTCCAGCAGCCGGCGCTGGGAGGCGCTTTCGGCCATCCGCCGGCTCAGGGCTTCGCGGGCATTGCTGAGCGCGTGCGCCACCAGGTTGAGCTTGTCGCCCCGCTGCGGGAAAACGACCTGAACGCGGTGTCCGGCCAGCACGGACAACGCCTCGGCGACCAGAGCCAACTGCGGCAGCCGATGGCTGACCAGGATCAACGGCGGCGGCTGACGCTCCGCGTAGAACTGCCCCAGGAAGGCGGCAAGAACGGCTTCCGGTCCTTCCCCCGCGGGATGATTGGGAAAATACGGGCGGTTTCCGTAGTTCTGTCCGGCGCGGAAGAAGAAGACCTGGATGCAGGACTGGCCGCCTTCCGTATGAGCGGCCACCACGTCGGCTTCGCCGATGCCGGCGAGATTGATATCCTGATGCGCCTGGACGGTGGTGAGCGCACGGATGCGGTCGCGGTAGCCGGCGGCTGCTTCGAACGCCAACTCGCGGCTGGCGGCATCCATGCGGGCTGCGAGGTCGCGCTGGATGGCTTGGCTGCCACCCTTGAGAAACAGCCGTGCCTGGTCGACGAGGGCCCCATACTCAGCCTCGCCGATGCGGCCGACGCAGGGCGCCGAGCATCGCTTGATCTGATACAGCAAGCACGGCCGGGTTCGAGAGGCGAACACAGCGTCCGAACAACTCCGCAGCAGGAACGCCCGCTGCAGCACGTTGAGCGTGTGGTTGACCGACCACGCGGAGGCGAACGGGCCGAAGTACTCGCCGGGACGCGAGCGCGCCCCGCGGTGCTTGAGCACACGCGGAAACGGGTGGTCGCTGGTCACCAGGATCAGCGGGAACGACTTGTCATCCCGAAGCAGGATATTGTAGCGCGGCTTCAGGCGCTTGATCAGGTTGGCCTCGAGCAGCAGCGCTTCCGCCTCGGTGTGGGTGGTGACGAACTCCATCGTCGCCGTCTCCGCCACCATGCGCTTGAGCCGCATGCCGAGGCGATGCGCCTGGGTATACGTTGCGACCCGCTTCTTTAGGTTGCGCGCCTTGCCGACGTACAGCACCTCGCCCTTGCCGTTGGCCATCCGGTACACGCCGGGCAACGCCGGCAACGTCTTGACGTGAGCCGAAACCACCGCCACGCCCGTGGCCAGCGGGTTGCTGGCCACGTCCGCCTGAGGGGGATCCGTCGATTGTGCAGCCATGGATCGGAATGTGGCGCAGGACCGGAAGCCGATCAATGCAGGCCGATACCGGCCGCCACCGTCATGACGGCGCTTGTCCCCACCCAAGCAACGCCCTCGGGACAAATCTGTGGATCGTTTTTGCGCCTGCGAAGCGGCCGTCGCCGCCCTGTCCGGCTAAGGCTGATGGATTCCTTGCTGTAACGGCCGCAATGCAGCGAAAGAACCCGGTCACGTGAACCGCAAGGGGGCGCTCAACCGCGGTTTTGCCCGCTTTCACAGTAATCCGCCATGCGCTCGCACCGGCCAAAACCGCATGGCACAACCTGTGGACAAGTTTCGCGGCACCGTCGGCGGAAAGCGAACAGGACGCCGGGACGAACCAACCGACCGGTTCAGGACGACGATGGAAACCGTTCGATCTCAACCCCCACACTGGCGGCGTCGGGCAGAACGTCGAGCTTTTCCACCCGCACCCGGACCGACCGCACCCGTTCATCGTCCAGGCACATGCGCGCAATTTGCTCGGCCAGAGTTTCAGCCAGCTTGATGTGGCCGCGCGACACGATATCCCGCACCCCTTCGGTGATCTGTTCATAGCACACCACGTTGCCCAGATCATCGCGCAAATCGGCCCCTTCGTCCCGAACCGCCAGATCAAGATTGATGCGGACGCGCTGTGGCGCGTGCCGTTCATGGCGATGCACGCCGATGGAACAGGTCAGCAGCAAGTCGCGGACGAACACGTGGCGCAGTCGGTTGCGCGCATCGGCAATCCGCAGCGGGTGAATCACGGGTGCGATCTCAGCGGTCATCGGCAATCCTAATCGAGCGTCCCGACGGGGTTAATGTCGTCATCGGCTTGGCGACTGTCGGTTCGGGCTGTCATTCGTCAGCCAACAGACCCGACGGCGCATGCCCCCATCCGAGGTGTTGGCCGCCGTCGACCGCGATCATCTGGCCGGTCAGCGACGGCGCGTCAAGCAGGAAGCGCACGGCGGCGGCAACCTCCTCGGGGCTGGCTGGCCGGGCCAACGGCAGCATCGACCATTGTCGCCGGAACTGCGCCTCGGACTGGCGTGGACTTGGCAGAGTGGGTCCCGGTCCGACGGCATTGACGCGGATGCGCGGCGCCAGTGACAGGGCCATGGTCTGTGTCAGCGTCCAAAGTGCTGCCTTGCTCACGGTGTAAGACGTGAAATGAGGCGTGAGGTTCCAGACCCGCTGGTCCACGATGTTGATCACGTGGCCGGACCAGCCGGCGGGAAGGCTGGCGGCGAATGCCTGAGCCAGGACAAATGGGGCCCACAGGTTCACCTGCATGTGCCGATCCCAGCTTTCGCGAGTCGTCGTGGTCACCTCGTCCCGTTCGAAGACCGAGGCGTTGTTGACGAGGCAGGTAAGCGGGCCGATCGCCGCAGCGGCCCGGTCGACCAGGCCCGCGAGTTCCGCGTCGGCCGTCAGGTCTCCACGGACCAGCGCGCATTGCCCGCCATCGGCCTCGATCAGTTCAGCAACGGCGCGGGCATCGGCGTCCGACGCGTTATAATGAATGGCGACCCGCCAGCCGTGCCGGGCCAAGCCAACGGCGATGGCCCGGCCGATGCGCCGGCCGGCGCCGGTGACGAGGGCGGTCCTGTCGCCGAGGCTGGGGCTGTCGACGGTCATGACCTGACCATGGCCCCGACCACGCCGCCGATCAAGTGCCGCGAAGCCGTCATGCCGAGAACCTGTCAGGGCATGCCCGCCGGCGCACCGGGAATCACGCCGAACCCGCCTGTGTATTGCAGCGCGATGTAGCCGACATAAAGCAGCAGAAAGACCGTCCCGGTCTTGCGCCCCAGCCTGCCGCCCAACAGGAACGGCAGAAACACCAGTGTCGCCAGGAGCATGATCCACAGATCAAAGGTGAGAATCTGCCCGGCGACCGGCAGGGGCACCACCACCGCCACCGCACCCCCGACCAGCAGCATGTTGAAAAGATTGCTTCCCAGGACGTTGCCGACGGCAACATCGGCATGCCCGCGCAGACCGGCCACCACGGATGCCGCCAGTTCCGGCAGCGATGTGCCGATGGCGATCAGGGTGAGACCGATCACCGCCTCGGGAATGCCGAGGGTCCGGGCGATCGCGGTGCCGCCTTCGACCAGAAATTCCGATCCGATCAGCAACCCGGCGAGACCAAGAATGACGGCGCCCCAGGCGAGCCATGATCCTCCCGGCAGAAGGCCGATGTCTTCCGCTTCCTGGCGACGGCTGTCGGCGGCGACATCGCCCGGCCCGCGGGTTTCCCGCCAGAACGAGATCATCATGAATGCGGCGAAGGCGAACAGCAGCAGCAGGCCGGACTCCATCGCCACTTCGCCGGTGAGCGCGATGAGCGCGAACAGCAACGTGCCGGCGATGAGAACGCCGGTATCGTACACCATCGGGCTGGGACGCGGCGCAATCGGCCGGATCAACCCGGTCACGCCCAGGATCAGAAGGACATTGGCAATGTTGCTCCCGACGATGTTGCCGACCGCGATATCCGGGGATTCCTCCAGCGCCGCCTGCAGGCTCACCACCAGTTCAGGTGCGGAGGTCCCGAATGCGACCACCGTCATACCGATCAGAATGGTCGAAACCCCGAGCCGACGCGCCACGGTGACCGAACCACGCACGAGCAGTTCCGCCCCGCCCAGCAGCAACAGAAAGCCGGCGATGACCTGGAGGACCATTACCACGGGCGGTCATCCGACGACGAAGTCGATGCCATTGTCACCGCCTTCAAGGATCACGGGCGAGGGCGCTGGTACGCGTGCGCGACCGGCGCGAACGTCGCCACCAGGGCCTCATAGAGACCGCGCTTGAACCACACCGCCATCTCCGGCAGTTCGGCGAGGTCGGCCCAGCGCCAGGCGTCGAATTCGGGATGGCCACTGGCCGCCAAATCGATGTCCGAATCGGAACCCAGAAACCTCAGCGCGAACCAGCGCTGTTCCTGCCCGCGATAGCGGCCACCCCAGACCCGCCCGAGCAGATGGTCGGGCAGGTCGTATCGCAGCCAGTCCGGTGTTTCGGCAATGATCTCGAACCGATCGGTGCCGATTTCCTCCTGCATCTCCCGGCGCACGGCGTCCCGGGGATCTTCGCCCGCGTCGATCCCGCCCTGGGGAAGCTGCCATGCATCCGGCGTGTCCAGGCGCCGCGCGACGAGAACGCGCCCCCGGCGATCGAACAGCACCGCGCCCACCCCCTTACGATAGGGCAAGTGCTCCTTATCCACGGCCGTCATCGATGAACCTGAAGACCAACCACGCCGCTTATCGGCACCAGCACCACCCCCCGTTCCTCCAGTCCCTTGGCCCACTCGGCCACCCTGTCGATGGTCAGCGGCAGAGGACGGCCCATCCCTACCGCGACGCCCCTTTGCCGGGCAATCTCTTCCAGACTTGCCAGAGCTTCACCGATGGATTCCGCAGCGGGTGTGGCATCGATCCAGAGATCGGCGGCCGCGACCGGCAGCCTCAGATCCCGCGCCAGCGCAGGCAGTGCCGTCGCCCCGGCCCCCATCCCACCGATATACGACAGGCCGCGGTCGCCAAGGATCCCGGCGATCGGACGAAGGCTCTCCTCCGTCGCTTCCAGGCGTTGGCCGAACGGATTGAAAACCCCCACATAGCCGCCGAACTGCGCCATGAGGCGCATCAGGCGGTCGTCATCGCCGCTTGCGGCCGCGCTCGCCTGCAAGGCAGCGGGCCCGGGATCGCGAAAAGGAAATGCGTACGAGCGAGTGGGCAAGGCCATCAGGATTTCGCGCCCCCCGCCGCGGGCCGCAGCCGCCCACATCGCGGCATCATCCGCATACGGATCGATCGCCAGGGTCACGTCGGCCGGGAGACGACGGATCGCCGCTTCCGAGGCCACGGCACTCAGGCCGATATCCGCAACCACGAGCGCGACGCGCGGACGTGCATCGCCCGCCGGCGTCGGACGGGCGTAGACCGCCAATGGCGTACGCCCGTCGTCGGCGATCCGCGGCAGCGGCCCGTCGCGGCCATCTTCGGTCACCGCCGGATCCAGTGGTGGTGCCCGGCGCACCAGGGCTGCCAGAGACGGTTCCGTCGCCGCGGTGCTCCGCGCCACCGCCGCGATCGTCACACCGCCGCCCCGGTCCACCACCACCGGCCCGGGTTCCAGCGCGACCGTAGCGCCAGCCGGAGGTGCGGCCTGGTCGGAAACATCAATGGCCACTGCGGCCACTGCATCAGCCGTGGCCGATGGTTCCGGCAATTCCAGAACGACCGATGGTGGAACGTCGCCGGCCTGCCAAAGCGGTGGCAGAACCCAGACACCCAGGCCCAGCGTCACCGCGATGCCGGCCGTAGCGGCCACGAAGAGGGCCCACGATGGCGCGCTCGGGCCGGCCTGGCGAGCGCCGCCGGTGCCGGGCTCAAGGGCCACGTCATCGTTACCGCGAAACAGGTCTTCGGCCTCTTGCCACGGATTGCCCGCCTCCTCGCCGCCAGCCGCGGGTACGGAGGCCGGGGCTTCGCCGCGGCCGGATTTCGCTGACGATAACGCCGGCGCCATCTTTCATCCCACCGGGTCGGCCTGAGCCGACCGCCTCGACGCCCACTAACACCCTATCGCATCGCCGCGACCGACGCCGTCTTGTCGGAATAGAGGGCGATGCCGCGGATCAGGTCGATGGCCCGAAGCAGCTGATAGTCCTGACGAACGGACGGGGCGCCTGCCTCGCCGTCATCGGATCGACCCGGCGCCCCACCCTCGAATCCGGCGTCCTGTTCCGGACGGTCGAGCGCGCCGCGAAGGTTCTCTTCCCGGCTGTGCGCTGTTTGCGCCACGGTCTCGATGCGCGCCGGCTCCACCACGATGTCGGGCTCGATGCCCTTGGCCTGAATGGAGCGACCGCCCGGGGTGTAGTAGCGGGCGGTGGTGAGGCGAATGGCGCCATACCCGGTCAGCGGAATGACGGTTTGGACCGAAGCCTTGCCGAACGATTTGGTGCCGAGCACCAGAGCGCGGCCATGGTCCTGGAGCGCACCGGCCACAATCTCCGATGCCGAAGCCGAGCCCGCATTGATCAGAACCACCATCGGCAGGCCGCTGGCGATCTCGCCGGCACGGGCATTGAACCGCTGGCTCTCCTCCGGACGGCGGCTCGATCCGGTGGACACGATCTCGCCGCGATCAAGAAAGGCGTCGGCAACCGCCACCGCCTGCGACAGCAAGCCGCCGGGATTATTGCGCAGATCAAGGACGATCCCGGCGAGGCCGCCGTTGCCGGCCTCCGATTGGAGATCCCGCATGGCACCCTTGAGCGCCTCTTCCGTCTGCTCGTTGAACGAACTGATGCGGATGTAGCCGACCTGGCCTTCCAGGCGCGAACGCACCGAGGTGATCCGGATGGTATCGCGCACGATCGCGACATCGAACGGCTCCCGTCCGTCGCGGCGCACGGTCAGCACGATCTCGCTGCCGACACGGCCGCGCATCTTCTCCACCGCGTCGCCCAGCGTCATCCCCAGAACGGCTTCGCCGTCGAGGTGGGTTATCAGGTCCCCAGGTTCCAGACCGGCACGGTAAGCGGGTGTGTCGTCGATCGGGGACACCACCTTGACGAGCCCGTTCTCCATGGTCACCTCGATCCCGAGGCCCCCGAAAGCCCCCCGCGTCTGGACCTGCATCTCCCTGAAGCTATCCGCACTGAGATAGCCCGAGTGCGGATCGAGCGAGGACAACATCCCGCTGATCGCCGCCTCGATCAGTTCCTTGTCGCTGGTATCGTCGACATATCCGGCGCGCACGCGCTCGAACACGTCGCCAAACAGATTGAGCAGACGATAGGTGTCGCCGTCCGTTGCGGCATCGGCTGACTGCGCCTGCGCTTGAGGGGTTGCGGTGGCGATCAACAGCGCGGTCACCACCGCTACAAACATGTTGCGAGCCGTCATCCACTTGCCTTTCGCTGTCCTGCCGTGAGCCACGGGAGGGGGTCGACCGGACGCCCCTGCTTCCGGAGTTCAAAGTAGAGAGATGGGGTTCCGCGGTCCGGATGTCCCATACGGCCTACGGTCTGGCCGGCCGCCACGCGATCTCCGATGGCGGCGTCAATGCTTTCCAGGCCGGCGAGCAAGCTATGATAGCCATCGGGGTGCTCCAGGATCAAGAGCAGCCCGTAGCCACGAAAGGGACCGGCAAAAGCAACCAGACCGGCCTCCGGGGCCACGATCCCGGTCCCCGGCGTGGCTGCAAACGTAACGCCCCGGCTGGTGGTGACCGCGCCATCGCGCTCGCCGAAAGCGACGATCACGCGGCCGTCCGTGGGCAACACCGGGCCGGTGCCGGACGGTGGTGCCGAGGCTCGGGCGTGATGTGGCGTGGTTGGCGACGGCGCCGGCCCGGGCGGAGCCGGTCTGGTTGAGGGGGCGCGGAAATAGGTCTTGGCCCAGGCGACATGCCGGGCGGATGCTTCGACCTCGCGGACCCGATCGGCCAGGGCCGCCGCATCGCTGCCCAGCGTCCGCACTTGGCCGGTGGACGCCGCCAGCGCTTCGGCGAGATCGGACCGGGCCGCCGCCGCCTCCCGGTTCAGGCGCGCGAGCCGTTCGAGTTCCCGGTCGAGGTCGGCCAGCGCCGCCTCGATAACCAAGCGGTGCGATCGGAGTGCGGCGCGACTGTCGACCACTTCCTGAAGATCGTCGCGCAAACCGGCCGACTGCTGCGCGATATCCGCCAACAGCGCGTTGGCCAGTATTCCCGCCCGGATCACGTCCAGCGGCCGGTCCGCCGCCAGTGGCAGGGCGCCCGGCGGCACCCGGGCGACCCGCTGCAAGGTCATCAGCAATCGGCCGGCGTCGTTGTGTCTGGCCGCCAATGCTGCGCTCAGACGCTCGACCCGGCTTTCGAGTTCATGGGCTTGCCGTTCCAGCGCCGCGACGGCCTCCTCTTTTGCCGCCACTTGCCGGGCTGCATCTTCCGATCCCGCGCGAAGGGCCTCCACATGGTCCACCAACCCGACCAGCCGGTCCGTCAGCGATCGTTCTTCTTCCCGCGCCAGATCGAGGGCGCGTTCGGTCGCTTGCAGTCGTGTACGGACCGTCTCGAGGTCCGCACCATCCTCGGCCGAGATCGCCGGCGCAGCCACAAGCAGGCCCGCCATGATCCCCAAGGCGAGCCCCGCCGCAGACCGAGTGCGCAAACCGCTCACGGCCGATCCCGCTCCGTCACGGCGCGGGAGGCGGGACGGTCGAGGTCGCACACCCGTGGCGGGACAGCCGGCTCAGGCCTGGCCCTGCGCCGCCACCGCCGCGGCGGCCGCCTTGATGGTCTCCTCGTCGGCAAGGTACCGGTCACTCAGGATATTGAGGTCGCTGTCCAGTTCGTACACCCGCGGCATGCCGGTCGGAATGTTCAGTCCGACAATGTCGTCGTCCGAAATGCCGTTGAGGTGCTTGACCAAAGCGCGCAGGCTGTTGCCGTGGGCCGCGATCAGGACGGTTTTGCCCACCCGCAACTCCGGCACGATGATATTGGCCCAGTACGGCATCACCCGTTCCAGCGTGATCGACAGCGATTCGGTCGACGGCAGGATCACGGGATCGAGGTGCGCATACCGGCGGTGAAACCGCGGATGGGTCGGATCGTTGATGTCCAGCGGCGGCGGCGGCGTGGCGTAGCTGCGGCGCCAGATCTTGACCTGCTCCTCGCCGTACTTGCGCGCCGTCTCGGACTTGTTCAGCCCCTGCAGCCCGCCGTAATGCCGCTCGTTCAACTGCCAGGCGCGGATCACCGGCACCCACATCTGGTCCATCTCGTCGAGCGCGATCCACAGCGTGCGAATCGCCCGCTTCAGGACCGAGGTAAAGGCAATATCGACCTGAAACCCTTCCTCGGCCATCTGACGGCCGCCGCGACGGGCTTCCTCGATGCCTTTCTCGGACAGGTCAACATCGATCCAGCCGGTGAACCGGTTCGCCAAGTTCCATTCGCTCTCGCCATGGCGGACCAGTATGAGCGTCGATTTCATCAGTCTCTCCCCTAACTGCACGCACCTGCGCAGGCCCCGTTGGCAGCACCCCGGCCGGCGCCTCTGCCGACGAAGTCTAGACGCTTCAGGCCGCCCCGGCAAATTCCAAGCGCAGCGGCTGTCGCTAACGCGGAATCATGACCGGGGTAGGTAACACGCGATCTGTCCGGTTTAGAGCAAAGCCCTGGAGGAGGGCTTCGTGGAGACGGGCGGAGGTGTTGGAAGGAATGCGGCACGCTGGACATAGGTAGCGGCAGCCGCGACGGTAATACAAGGTAGTACTTTTCCATAACATGGAAAACCCGATGGCGACGTCGGTCAAACTCGACGCCGACCTGAAGAGCCGGCTCGACCGGCTGGCAGAAACGCGGTGGCGGTCGGCCCACTGGATAATGCATGAGGCGATTCGCCAGTATGTCGAGCGCGAGGAAGCGCGGGAGAATTTCCGGCAGAAAGCCCTCCGGTCATGGCAGAAGTACCGAGAAACCGGCCTGCACCTGCCCCTGGAGAAACCGCAGCGTGGCTGAACACCTGGGGCACCGAAGATGAGACCGCAGTGCCCGGTTGCCGTACGTAATCATCCCAAGGTCTCCGTTGAACCAATAAGGCTTAGATGCCGCGTCAAAGGGGTTCCCTTTTGCGCGGATATGGACGGCTTTCTAAGGCCTTGATCCGCAGGGCTCTGGAAAGCGGCAAAAGGGGCGGGCAAAATCGCGGGCATGCAAATCGGCGATGCCCGCGCCTCCACGGATGAACAATCCCTCGACCTGCAACGCGCCGCGCTCGAAGCGGCCGGGTGCACGGTGGTCTATGAGGATCGGTGGGTTGCGGGGCCGCCGTGGCGCGTCAGGGCCTCTCTGATGCGCTCTCGCGCCTCGGGGCGGGAATGTGTGTGCTGGTCGTGTGGAAGCTCGACCGTCTGGGGCGCTCCGTGGCCCAGCTGATCCACCTGATCGACGGGATCGGCAGGGCCGGGGTTGCGGCGCTGCTGGGGGTGGATGTGGCAACGCTACGGCGGGCCTTAAGCCGATAGTATTGGAGATTGACCTTATGTCAATTTGATGCGTAGAACTATGCAGCACCATCAATAACACAGGACTTTAACCCAGATATGGATAATATTTATATTTACAGCGTGACAATAGACGCCGCGACAGGGGGCTTATCGGTATAATACGCGTTGCTGTGCAAACATATATCGCGGCACACGTCCGTGAAAAAAGGCTCAGAAAATCAATCGCTTTATCGTTTTATGGAGAAATAAATGCCATTATTAAATTAGTTCGCAAGAGGAGATATATAGAGGTGCCAGAACCGTTAGTTGAAATCCCGCCTCATTTATTATTTATAGATCACTTTTACTTCAATGAGAGAGAGTATTTCCAGTTTATGGGAAAAATGTCGATAAGGTTGGCGTTCTCGCGCCACCGCTCCCAGAGCTTAGTATCGAGTTCTATACACTCGCAAATGGTATTTTAGAAGATATGGATAACTTACCACAACCAGAAAATCAGTCGCGCATGAAAGGCGGCACAAAATTAGAAGCTTATAGATGTCTGCTTAACTTATTCAAAAATGCCATGGATATCGGCAACAGAATTCTCATAGAAATAGATAGAAAGTACAGATATTAAGGAAACTTTATCATAAAAAATCTGGCCATCTCTGTGCAGCATGCCGCACGCGCAATATTTCCACTCGCTCCCTGATACGATAGACAACGATGTATGGCGTATCCGAAACCACCAGCTCGCGGGTGTCTTCTACGCTCCCGACACGGCCAATCTGAGGATAGAACGCCAAGCCGGAAACCTGCTCGACAATGCGGCGTATGGTTCTCTCTGCTGCGTGCGGATCATCTTGGGCGATGTATTCGCCGATGTCCTCAAGGTTGTGGCGGGCGCGTTGCGTCCAGACGATCTCATCCATGCTGGACGTATTTGCGGACGGTCTCTTTCAACTCCGCCGGTGTTGCAAAATCTCCGGCGTCGGCCTCTTTGATGGCTTGCCGCGTTTGCTCGTCGTGCCATGCCTGCACATCGGCACTCGCTGCCATGGCAACGGGCCGGGTCGCCTGCTCAAGCGTGAGTGATCGCTCTTTCATCGGTGAACCATCCTTCTTTCTTGAAGCGTAACATAATCCGGGATCAGGGTGTAAAACAATAGCTTGACCCTGTCGGGTGTGAGTCCAGGGTTTCCCTGTTCTGCGTGCTTTCCGGAGCTATCCCTCGCGCTTCCCGTAGATGGTTGTGGGGGTTCTGGCTGCAAGGCTCGCGTAGCCACCGCCGGAGTCGGCTTGGCCTCGCGGGCAGGTTCTCGGAAGCCGTCGGGAAGTGAGAGCGAGGGCACGGCCCGGAAGTTGGCGGAACCTGCCAGCCGGCTTTCTGGTGAGTGCCGAGCGGAGCGAGGGGACTGTGCGAGCGCGGGCGGCGAAACAACAGGCGCGGCACGGGCTTTGGAACGATGCCGCAGGTTCCTCGCGGATCAAAGCCCCGAGGCGGGCCGGGCAGGCGATCTTGCGCCAGTTCCGGTTGCTGCAAGACGCCCCGGCGTTGGCCCGCCCTTGGACAGAGGAATCCGAGTTGCGCGCGTTGATCATCGGCTTCGGCGTCGCCGGCTATGTGGCGCGTTACCGCCATGCGCCGAATGAAGATGCCGTCTATGTACCGGCGTTCAGGCACCAGAGACAGGCGGGATACTGAGCGCCGAGCGTGCCCGATTGTGGATCATGGGCGCAGTGTCATCCCGTGACATTGCGCGCCCTCGCCGGTCACCTCTCCGGTGCCAGGAATGGGCGATCGTGCGTGAGGGACGGGATGCGCCGCCGCGCGTCCGCCACCAACTGCGGATCGATCGCGGCCACGATCAAACCGGGCCCCTCCCCGCCGTCGGCCAGGACGGTGCCCCACGGGTCCACGATCAGGCTGTGGCCATAGGTCTCCCGGCCCTCCGCATGCACCCCGCACTGCGCCGGCGCCACCACGTAACATCCCGTTTCGATGGCGCGGGCGCGCAGCAGAACATGCCAGTGGGCCTGCCCGGTGATGCGGGTGAACGCCGCCGGAACAACCAGGACCTCGGCACCGGCCTTGGCGAGAGACCGGTAAAGCGCGGGAAAGCGAAGATCGTAACAGACGCTGAGGCCCAGCCGGGCCCACGGCGTGTCGGCAACGACGGCGCGATCGCCGGGCACGACCGTGGCCGATTCCCGGTACACTTGGTCCGCGTTCAGATCGACATCGAACAGGTGGATCTTGTCGTAACGGGCGACGACATCGCCGCGGTCATCCACGAGCAGGCAGCGGTTGACGATCTTGTCGGCCACCCCCGCCCCCGCCCCCGCCCCCGTCGGCCGGACGGCGAGGGAGCCGATCAGGATCCAGGCGCCGGTTTCCCGCGCCAGTTCTCGCAGCACCGCCAGGGCCGGATGCTCGGATTCCGGCCGGGCCTTCTCCCGAACCCGTGCCGGCACCGGCTCCAGCATCGCCGCGTTCTCCGGTAACAAGATCAACGCCGCACCCGCGGCCCGGGCCGCTCGCACCCGATCGGCCAGCACCGGCAGATTGGTCTCGATGTCCCGTGCCGCCGTCAGTTGGACGCAGGCGACGGTGAACGGGCCGGCCATCGATCCGGTTCACTCTTGCGGACCGAGGAGCGGATCAAGACCTCCGGCGCGGTCAAGAGCGGTAAGATCGTCACAACCACCGATATGGCGGCCGTCGATGAAGACCTGTGGCACCGTGTTGCGGCCGCCGGCGCGCTCGCGCATCTCCGACCGTTTGGCCGGCTCCATCATCACGTCGATCTCGGTGAAGCTGACGCCTTTCGACTCCAGCAAGGACTTGGCACGATGGCAAAAGGGGCAAAAGGGCGTGGTATAGACTTCGATGTTGGCCATCGTGTCGGGTCCTCCAGCACATACCGGTGATCATCGATCAGATTGCCCGGCCGCTTGTCTTCGGGCAACCAAAGGTGACGTCCCGTCGCCAAAGCTAGTTGTCCAAGGCGCGGACCGCCACCCCTCCGCGTGATCGCCGGAGCCGAAGCGGCATCGTGGCGGCGGCCCTGTCACAACCATCGTGCGGCTCAGGAAGACGCTTGCACAACCCTTGACTGCAGCCCATGGGGTAGGCATATGCTCCTAGGTGGTTTGGGACAGGGATTGCGCGATGGCCAAGCTCGGCGCACGTCAGGAGCGGTTCTGCCGACAGTTCGTCGAGTGCGCCAACGCGGCGGCGGCGGCCCGCGCGGCCGGCTATTCGGACCGGTCGTCACGTCTGGCGGGCTATCGTTTGCTGCGCATGCCCCGGGTGGCCGAGCGTATCGCCCAATTGCAGCAGGAGACGGCCCGCAGCCACTGCCGGGACCTGGATGTCCTGCTCGGCAAGCTGGAGGCCGTGTTTCGCCAGTCGTGTGAGGACCACCAGTTTCACGTGGCCATCCGGGCGGTGGAACTGCAAGCCAAGCTGGCCGGAATGGCGCCGCCACGGACCCCGCCGGCCCTCCGCTCCCCCCTTCCCAGGCCCAGCAACGACAACGACAGCAACCACAATGCCAGCAACCACCAAGATTGATCCCGGATTTCCCGCAAACCGACGGAGGCTCTGCACCATGAAGATCACCATCGACCGCAACGACACCGGCGGTTGCCGCCCGGAAGAAGCCGACCTCTATCTGGACCCGGACGGAGACCTCAACATCGTCCTGGCCGCCACCCACTTGAGCGGTCTCAAGGAGGAGGATCTCGTCGTCTGCTGCCTGGCCGGCGACGCCGCCTGGATTCGCGGGCGCGCCGATGCCGACATGCTGGCCGGCATGACCCGGCTCGGCACGGGCGACCGCATCACCATCCAGGTGGAATAGCGGCCGCGCCACACCGCGGCCCGGCAAGCCGGCTGTGAACGCGCCGCCGGATGGCGGTGGTTCCCCAGCACCGGCTTTGCTAATCTCGCTTCCCTCAAGCAAACCGCGGCGCACCGCGACAGGGGAAGGGGATCAGCACGCATGCCGTCCATCCGCAACACACCCGCCTGGAGGGCCCTCGAACAGCACCATGCGGCCATCGGCGACCTGCACATGCGCGACCTGTTCGACGGTGACCCGGGGCGGTTCGACGAGCTGTCACTGCGCTTCGGCGACCTGCTGCTGGACTACTCCAAGAACCGGGTGACGGCGGAAACCATGGACTTGCTGGCCGCCCTGGCGCGGGCGGCCGACGTCGAAGGCTGGCGCGACCGGATGTTCGCCGGCGAGAAGATCAACGCAACGGAAGGTCGCGCGGTGCTGCATGTGGCACTGCGCAGCCTGCCGGAACGGTCCATCACCGTGGATGGCCAAAACGTCATGCCCGAGGTCACCCGGGTCCTCGAGCAGATGCGCACCTTCTCCGATGCGGTGCGCTCGGGGCAGTGGCAGGGCGCCACCGGCAAGCGCATCACCGATGTGGTCAACATCGGCATCGGCGGCTCCGACCTGGGGCCGGTGATGGTGACGGAAGCCCTCAGGCCGTTCAAGCACCCGGACCTCGACGTACATTTCGTCTCCAACGTGGACGGCACCCACATCGCCGAGACACTCCGCCGGCTCACCCCCGAGACGACCCTGTTCATCGTCGCCTCCAAGACCTTCACCACCCAGGAAACCCTGGCCAATGCCGAATCCGCCCGCGCCTGGCTGATCGACGCCCTCGGTCCGGATGCGGTGGCCAAGCATTTCGTGGCCCTCTCCACCAACACCGAAAAGGTGAAGGCGTTCGGCATCGACCCGGCCAACATGTTCGCGTTCTGGGATTGGGTCGGCGGTCGCTTCTCGCTGTGGTCGGCGATCGGGCTGCCCATCGCCGTGGCCATCGGCATGGACCGGTTTCAGGAACTGCTGGCCGGCGGCCGGGCGATGGACGACCATTTCCGCACCGCGCCGCTGGACCGGAACCTGCCGGTGATCCTGGCCCTGATCGGCGTCTGGAACACCGACTTCCTCGGCGCCGAGACCTACGCCGTGCTGCCCTATGACCAGTACCTGCACCGCCTTCCGGCCTACCTGCAGCAGGCGGACATGGAATCCAACGGCAAGTATGTCCGTCGTGACGGCGCCCGCGTGGACTACAAGACCGGCCCGGTTCTGTTCGGAGAGCCCGGAACCAACGGCCAGCACTCGTTCTACCAGTTGATCCACCAAAGCACGCGGCTGGTCCCATGCGACTTCATTGCCGCGGCCGAAAGCTTCAATCCCATCGGCGACCACCACCCCATCCTCCTGTCCAACTTCTTCGCCCAGACCGAGGCGCTGCTGCGCGGCAAGACCGAAGCGGAGGCGCGCGCCGAACTGGAGGATCAAGGGCTGGATGGCCAGGCGCTCAAGGCGTTGCTGCCGCACAAGGTGTTCGACGGCAACCGGCCGACCAACTCGATCCTGGTGCGGCGGTTCGATCCCGGCACCCTCGGCATGCTGATCGCCCTCTACGAGCACAAAATCTTCGTCCAGGGCGTGATCTGGGGGGTGAACTCGTTCGACCAGTGGGGTGTGGAGCTTGGCAAGCAGCTGGCCAAGGTGATCCTGCCGGAGCTCAAGACCGACGCGCCGGTCAGCGGCCACGATGCGTCCACCAACGGCCTGATCAACGCCTACAAGGAACTGCGCCCCCGGTCATGACCGCGATCCGCCGGCTGCCCGAAACCGTCATCAACCGGATCGCCGCCGGCGAGGTGGTGGAACGGCCGGCGGCGGCGGTCAAGGAACTGGTGGAAAACAGCCTCGATGCCGGCGCCACCCGCATCGACGTCCTGATCCGCGACGGCGGTCGCAGCCTGATCGCGGTGACCGATGATGGCGCCGGCATGACACCGGTGGAGCTGGATCTGGCGGTGGAGCGCCACGCCACCTCCAAGCTGCCGGTGGACGACCTGTCCGCGATCGGCAGCCTCGGCTTCCGTGGCGAAGCGCTGCCCTCCATCGGCGCCGTCGCGCGCTTGTCCATCGTCAGCCGCCCCGCCGACGCCGACGAAGCCTGGCGGATCACCGTGGACGGCGGGCGCAAATCGCCGCCCGAACCGGCAGCCCATCCGCCGGGGACCCGGGTGGAGGTGCGCGATCTGTTCTTTGCCACCCCGGCGCGTCTCAAGTTCCTCAAGCAGCCGGCCACCGAACTCGGTCATGCGGTGGAGGCGGTGCAGCGGTTGGCGCTGGCAATGCCGCACGTGTCCTTCAGCCTCGGCGACGGCGCACGCACGGCGCTCGATCTCCCCGCGGCCGGCGGCGACCTGTTCGATGCGCGTCTGTCCCGGCTGGCTGCGGTGATGGGGCGCGCCTTCGCCGACAACGCCGTCCCGGTGGCGGCCGAACGCGAGGGACTTCGGCTTTCCGGCCTTATCAGCCTGCCGACCCTGAGCCGGGCCAGCCCGGGCATGCAGTTCCTGACCGTGAACGGCCGGCCGGTGCGCGACCGGCTGCTGCACGGCGCGGTGCGGGCGGCTTACCAGGACGTCCTCGGTCATGGCCGCCATCCCCTGGCCGCCCTGTTCCTCGACGTGCCGCCCGACTCGGTGGACGTCAACGTGCACCCGGCCAAGGCGGAGGTCCGGTTCCGGGATGCCGGCGTGGTGCGCGGCCTGATTGTCGGCGCCCTCCGCGCCGCTCTGGCCGGGGCCGGACACCGCGCCGCCTCCACCGTGGCCGAAGACGCCCTGGCCCGCGCCCGACCGGCCTCGGACGAACGCGACGGGATCGTGCCGTCGGCCCAACGTTCATTCGCTTGGCATCGGACGGCCAACGCCGCACCGCCGCGCGGCTTGGCCGATGCCGCCGCCGCTTTTCAGTCCCCGTTCAACAATGTGGCGCCAGAAGCGGCCGCCGAGCCCGCGTGCGAGCCGGATGACGCGCTGGCCCGCCCCTTGGGCTCGGCGCGGGCGCAGCTGCACCGCACCTACATCGTGGCGGAGACAGCGGACGGCATCGTCATCGTCGACCAGCATGCGGCCCACGAGCGCCTGACCCAGGAACGGCTGCAAGCCGCCCTCGGCGATGGCGGAATCCGTCGGCAAGGCCTGCTGATCCCGGAAGTGGTGGAACTGGATCCGACCCGGGTGCAGGTCCTGGTCGACGCGGCCGACGCCCTGGCCGGCCTGGGACTGCTGATCGAACCGTTCGGCAGCGGTGCCGTGGTGGTGCGGGAGGTGCCGGCACTGCTTGGCGACGCTGACGTCCGCGGCCTGGTGCAGGACCTCGCCGACGAGCTGTGCGAGCACGGCGCGGCGCTGTCGTTGAACGATCGGCTTGGCGCGGTCTGCGCCACCATGGCCTGCCACGGCAGCATCCGCGCCGGCCGGCGCCTCGGCATCGAGGAGATGAACGCCCTGCTCCGGGCCATGGAAGCGACCCCGCGGTCCGGACAGTGCAGCCATGGCCGGCCCACCTACGTGGAACTGAAGCGGGCCGATATCGAACGCCTATTCGGCCGGCGCTGAGCGTCCGGGCTGCTAGCCTGGCCTCAGGAATATCACCCGGGCCGCACCATAGACTCGCTGATCCACGATCCGAGCACCGGGCGGCTCGTGGAACCGCTCGCGCGCGCCCACTTCGAGGACGACGAGCGCGCCCGGTGCCGTCCATCCGCGGGCGAGGATGCCTGTCAGGGCCGGCAGCGCCGTGTCGGATCCGTAAGGCGGGTCGAGAAAGGCGAGGTCGGCCGGGACGACCACCGCCGGCGGCGGCTCGGGAAGCCGCGCGGCATCCATCCGCAGCACGGTCGACCGATGCCCCTCGCCCAGGGTGGCGAGAGCGGCCTTGATGCCGGCCACCGCCGCCGGATGTTGGTCGACAAAGGTGACATGGCGCGCCCCCCGCGACAGCGCCTCGAGGCCATAGGCGCCGGTGCCGGCGAACAAGTCCAGGACCGCGGCATCGGCAACACCGGCCCAGTCCGGGCCATGTTTCAGGATGTTGAACACGGCCTCGCGCACCCGGTCGGCAGTGGGCCGCAACGCCACGCCGGAGGGAACGCGAAGGGCTCGGCCGCGATGACGACCGCCGACGATGCGCATCCGCCGGCCCTCTCAGAAGGTCAGATCTCGGCCCAACTGGTCGCGCAACACCCTGGGCGGCACTTCCTTAATCTCGCCGCGCGCGAGCCCGCCCAGCTGGAACGGCCCGTAGCCGACCCGGATCAACCGGTTGACGCGGAGGCCGAGGTGCTCCAGCACTCGGCGCACCTCCCGGTTCCTGCCCTCGCCGAGGCTCACGGTGAGCCAGGCATTGTCGCCGCGCTGGCTGTCCACGCGCGCCTGGATCGGGCCGTAGCGGATTCCCTCGACGCTGACCCCCCGCGCGAGGGTGGCGAGGCCGGCTTCGTCCACCACGCCGTATACCCGCGCCCGGTAGCGGCGGGTCCAGCCGGTGGACGGCAGTTCCAGGTGCCGGGCCAGCGCACCGGCGTTGGTCAACAACAACAGACCTTCCGACGTCAGGTCGAGGCGGCCGACCGACATCAGCCGCCCCAACTCCTGGGGCAGCCTCTGGAATACGGTGGGCCGGCCGGCGGGATCGCCATGGCTGGTGAGCAGCCCGGGCGGCTTGTGATAACGCCACAGCCGGACGCGCGGCGGATCCGGCAGGCGTCGACCATCGACCGTGACCACATCGGCATCGCCGACGGTGACGCCCGGCGAGGCCAGCACGCGGCCGTTGACGGCAACCCGACCTTCGGCAATCCAGCGTTCCGCCTCGCGCCGCGAACACAGACCGGCGCGGGCGATGACCTTGGCGACGCGGGCGCCCTCCGCCGCGGCCGAAACCCCGGTCATCGGCTTGCCGCGGCCTGGACGAATGCCTGGAACACCCGGTCATCGCCGTCGGAGATGGCAAATTCCGGGTGCCATTGCAGGCCGAGGCAGAACCGCCGCCCCGGCACCTCGATCCCTTCGATGACCCCGTCCGGAGCCACGGCATTGACCACCACACCGGCCGGGACATCTTTGGCCGCTTGGTGGTGGGCGCTGTTCACCGGAAGTTCCGCCCGTCCGACGATGGCGCGAAGTTGGGTTCCGTCGCGCACCACCACGGTATGGCCGGGTTCGTCCCGCGGGTTGGGCTGCTCATGGGCAAGCGCGTTCGGCACTTCCTCGGGAATATGCTGAATGAGCGTGCCCCCCAACACCACGTGCAACAGTTGCTGGCCGCCGCAGATGCCGAAAACCGGCATGTCGACGGACAAGGCGGCCCGGGTCAGCGCCACCTCGAAGGCCGTCCTGTTCTCCTTGGTACGGACCGACGGATGCCGGCTCGCCGCACCGAACAGGGCGGGATCGAGATCGAAGTCGCCACCGGATATGATCAGCCCATCGATCAGTCCGACATAGTCCGGTACCGTATCCAGGACCGGCGGCACCAGAACCGGCAATCCACCCGCGCGCACAACCGCGGTTCCGTAGTTTTCACGGAGAGCCAGCCACGCAAATCTGGAATAGCCGCCGGCGGGCTCGCTATCCATGGTAATTCCGATCACGGGTCTCGACATGGCTGGAATTTAGGCCGACCCTGCCCCCTCGGCAACGTCGCCACGCTGGCCGACCATGTTGCCTCAACAGGTTCGACCCATGCGCCCGTCCCCCTTCGATACCTCCCCGTACATGGACTTGGCCCTCGCCGAAGCGGCACGGGCACTGGCACGCGGGGAAGTGCCGGTCGGCTGCGTCATCGTCGATAGTGTGGCGGAGACGGTCATCGCGGCGGCCGGCAATCGGGTCGAAGAACTGGGCGATCCCACCGCCCACGCCGAAATGCTGGCCATTCGCGAGGCCGCCCGCCGGCTCGGCACACGGCATCTCGGCACCTGCGACCTTTACGTGACGCTGGAACCATGCACCATGTGCGCGGCCGCCATCTCGTTCGCGCGTGTTCGTCGGGTCTGTTTCGGGGCCTACGATGCCAAGATGGGCGGGGTTGACCACGGTGCCCGCGTGTTCGCCCGGGAGACCTGCCATCACCGGCCGGAAGTGTTGGGGGGCATCGGCGAACGGGCGGCGGCAACGCTCATGCGCCAGTTCTTTGCCACGAAGCGATAGCCGCCGCCGCGCCGGCTTCACGACCTTGATCGCCGCCATGCCGGGCGCCGATCCGCTCGGGCGCCGCCCATGTCAGACAGCCCCGGGTCAGACCGTTCCGGGTTAGACGGTGAAGTCGGTATCCGCCCGGAATGCCCCCGCCCCCGGTCGCCATTGCCCCGGCCGTCCGCCGGTGGCGACGGCGCGCATCCGCGGCAGACGCACCGGTTCCGACAGGAGGCATCCCGCCACCGCATCGAGCCCGTCATCCCGGCCTCTGCCACCAGGGCGCCAGTCCCGCAGTTCCTCGAGAAACGGCGAGTCCAACACGCTCCGGTGCGCGTACAGCCGACCGGCCGCCAGCACCGCATCGAATGCTTCGACGATCCGCAAATGCTTGGCGCGAACCGACACATGCTCGACCACGCTTGCATCGAGCCCGGCCCGCAGCAGCTCGCGCCGCAGCAGCGTGGGCAGGAAACGGCCGATCCCGTTGGTCTCGACGGTTACCGCGGGCAGATGAAACGCTCTCAGAAACTGAGCCACCTGACGACACAGCTGGGTGGCCTCGTCGACGCTATCGACAATGTCCGGATCGTGACGCATGTAGCGCAGCGCATGCAACCAGTAGCAGCCGGTCTCGTCCGAGAACACGGCGGCAAGGACGCTGGCGTCGCCTTTTTCCGGAAGGCCATAGGACGGGTCCCACCAGCATGATGCCGAGGCCAGGCGTCGGCCCTCCAGCATGAGCCGCGCCGAACCGTTGGCTTCCCTGTACTGCAGGTCGGCGTCGTAGGGGCGAAGCGCTTCGGCATTGAGCCGGCCGTCGACCAGGTTGCGCGGACGCAGCATCATCTGGCTTTCGAACTTGGCCGGACCGCTGCGCGCGCGAAGGGCTTCCACCGCTTCGGCAGAAAACCGCTCAGGCCAGTTCGACTGACCGAGGGCATTGATCAGGGGCAGTTCCAGCCGCGAGAATCCATCCAGGAACGGTCGCTCTTCACCGATCGCCGCATAGGGTTGCGTGCTGTAGATCGAGAAATGGTGGTGGGGTGTGCCGACGTACATCTGCGTTCCACCCGGCACCAAAATGAAATCGATCTCGCGCAGGCGTTGGCGCAATTCGATCCGCTTTGCGACCGTGTCGCAGGTGTTGGGGACTTCGACATCGTCGCAAATGACCACATCGGCGCGCAGGCCCGTCACGTTGGCGCCGATGCCCTTGGCCAACATCGACGGATCACGCAATTCCGCCGAGCGCCGGACCGTGAACCGGTCGGAAGCCCATTGGTCCATCCGCTTCGGCTTGAGGCCGACGGTACAGGGATGGCGTTCGATGATGCGCTTGACGTTGCGGACCATCTTCCCTGCCAAGGCGAAATCGGCAGCGACCACGAGGATGCGCAGGTTCGGATTACGGAAAAGGAGCCACGCCGAAAACAGCCCGACGAGGCTTGACTTTCCCGAATTCCGGAATGCAAGCAGGAGAAGATTTGATTGATCCTGGCCCCACTTCCTTTCAAGCCATTCACAAATTTTTATATGAATATGAGGCGTAGCCAAGCCCTGGCCACGATTCCATATCCAGATGAATTCGGACAAGCCGATGTTGCGAATACGGTTTGTTGTATTCATCGATCCTGTGTCGCAGGGCTTTCCCCGATCGCCGCAATCGCTTCCGCAGCACTGGAAATCAGGGCTTCGAGCTCTCTGTCCCTGTCTCCGTCGCCCGGCATCCCCTCGAGGGATTGCGCCAGAAGCAACAATGACTTCAGATGATCCAGTGAGGCCCGGCACGCCGCCTGGTAGGTTGCGACCGCCTTGGGATCGTTCGCTACATCGAGGTGCACGGCGGCATCATAGGCGGCAAGGGCACGGTCGATCAGCACCGGCAGGCGGCTGACTACGGTCTCCGTCGCCGCCGATACCGTCCCCGATCGCGCCGCTTCGGACGCGGGACTCGGCGATGCCGCGTCCTGAAGCACGCCCTGGTTGGGTGATCGTGTCATTGAATGCCCCTTTGCCCTGGATGAATCCGATCGTCACGAACTGCGCCAGCGGGACACCGGCGCAGATGGCGGCCCGGTCGTCTCGATCCGGTTCTCGATGCGGATCAGCCGTTCGTTCAACGGGCGCAAGGCTTCTGCCAGATCGCTCTTTGTGACGCTGTTCATGGCCGAGAAATACTGCCGATCGTCGAGCTTTCTCAGCCAGTATACAATGCCGCCAAAAATAACCCCGATGAGAGGCACCACGACAAGTCCGAAAAACTGCCACAGTTCGGCTGTGAACATCGAGGATCTCCCTGGGCCGGAAGCACGCGTTTCTTGTTGTCAGACGGCCGCCGAGTGCTTCGTCAGCCAGGCTGCAGTGACGACATCAGAAGCCTTTGTCGTCCCGTGGCCGGATCTGCGGCCAGACATTGTTACGTGAGCCCGTGCTCCAGGTCGGGAGACTCCCGACCCCGGCGCTCCCGCCGCCACCGACGGGATCGAACAGCGGCCGCTCCCCTTCGTCAGACCAAGACTCTCGATACTTCGATTCGTTCCGCCACAAGCGGGCCCCGGCCCGGCCCTCCAACCGGCGCGGCGTCCCCCGACCGCACCGCGGGCGGCCCCGGGCCGACCGCCAGTCAGGTGCCCGGAGGGGTTCCAACTTCGGACGGCGGCAACACGGCAAGGTTGCCGTCCACGTCAAAGCCGAGCAGGCAACCGGCCCGGACTGCGCGCGCCGGAAGCTGCAGCAATGCTGCGGCGTCCGTCGGCGACAGGCGGATACTTCGCGCCAGCCCGGCCGCCAGTTCCTGCATTGCCGCGGTGAGATAATCTAACTCATCGTTGAGTACTCGTGCCGACAGCATTCCCGATTCCTGGAAATCCGATGTCCGCTGAAGCGACAGCATACGGATGAGCGTGATGATGGTCCCGTTCGCCGGCGCCTGGTCAAACGCGACATGACCACCGGCACTGTTGCCCACCCCATGAATCGAATAGCCAGACCACAGACGCTCGCTATCGGCGAACACAGCGAGATCAGAGTCTGTGAATATTGGAAAAGTAAACACGAAAACATTGGTGGTGCCATCCGCGTGGTATTGGAGACGCGGCAGAATGTCACCGATCTTGATGTGGTTGCTCACCGGATCCTCCCGAAATATTGAAGGCGTTTTCAGAATTCCAGCAGCGGAATACGGCGGATCCCGCGTTCCGCCAAGGCGAAGGCGCCGCGCCTCAGGCTGCTTGAGGTCTCCAACAGGTTACGCCGCCGCAGCCAGGCAGCGTCGTCAAGCACGCGACCGGCGCGCAACTGAGCCAGGTCGCGCGCATCGGCGGCCTCCTGTCGGGCTTCGGCGGCAAGACCGGCGAGCACCGATCGCGCCGAACCATCGAGCGCCACGCCGGCGGCCGCGAACCGTGCCCGCTGCCGGGCCAGCGCCTGCGCCAGGCGCTGCTGGCGCTCGCGATCGCGGACGCGTTCCGTTTCGCGGATCAGGGCGACCTCGTGGCGGGCTTGCGCGTCGCGCGCCGCCCCCGACGCCTTGGCAAGCCGCTTGCGCTCGCGCACCTGAAGGCCGAGTTGGGCGGCGCCAAGCGCCGCGACCGGCAGAAAACCACCCATGTTCGTTGCCTCCGTCTCATTGCACTGGATCGATGTTTCCGGGTTCGTCCTGTGGTTCCCATGGCGCCGGGTCGCAGCCCGGGAAGGCCCCCCGCGACCGGGAGCGTCACTCACCGGTGATGCCCTCGGTCGCGACGGACAGAAGCGTAAACCGGCCGGGCGTTGCCTGCGTGATGGACCAGTGCGGCCGGTCACGACCGCATCCCCAGCCCAGAATGCGGACGGTCATCTCGCCGGAGAACGATGGCGGGGACGGGCCGAACGTGTCCCGGCCGAAGCGGCGGAACGGCAGCGCCCGAACGCCCGTGCCCACGTCCACGTGCAGCGCCGATGTCTCGTGCAGGCGAAACCGCACGGCGACCGGGCGGTGGACCCGACAAGACCCACTGGCGCCGTCACCGGGGCCGGCCATCGGCATCGGCGTGATGACATGGGTGTAGGGCAGACCGGCCTGGAGATGGTGGGCGGGCTCGGCCAGTGTGATGGCGCCGGCGGCCACCCAGGCATCCGGTCGAACCGAACCGTCAGCCACCACCGCCACCGTCCGCCCCTCGAGGTGACCGAGACCAGACCAGAGCGCCTGCGCCGTGCCCGCCTCCTGAAAAACGGCCGCGTCCAGCGCCAGGCGGTCATCGAACGCTTCCAGATGCACCTGTCCGGCACGGGCAACCAGAGCGTAAACCTGATCGCCGACAACGGCCACGGCGAGGAACTGGCCGTCGGTCTGCTGCAGACTCCAGGCGGCAACGGATTCGACACGATAGACCGTCAGCGTGCCGACCGTGCCGTTGCCCATCACCACATGGAGCAGCCGGCGCTGGTGGTCGTAGTCCATGTCCACCGGCCGATCCACAAGGTGCGCCGAGGCGAGCGCAAGGTCGGGCGACTGATAAGCTTGCTCCACGTCGGCATAGAGGAATTCCCGGACCTGGCCATCGTGTCGGGGGATGAAAATGGTTGCCCCGTCCACCATCACCGGCGCCACGGTCCGATCCGCCGGGGAGCCGACGCGTGTCTGGCGATGGACCTGTATCCGCGCCGGCGAGAGCGGGCTGCCCGTCACCATCCATTCGGCCCCGGTGGTGAAGACCTGAAGATGACGGCCCGACACCACCGCGCGGATGCTGTTGTTCTCATCCGACAACAGCGGGAAGTCGATGGCCTGATCGTCCAGACCCTCGCCGAGATCGAAATCGAACGGGGCACCGGTCCGCGACAGCCACAGGCGGTTCGGCAAGGCACGGGAACCGCCGAAGACGAGCCGATCCTGATGTAGCGTGATGGCAACCGGCCATCCGCGCACTGCCGAAAAGGCCTGCTCCGTCCAGTCGCGGGTCGACGCCGTGTCCACCAGCGCCTCGCGGATCATCGCCGTCGCCCCGGTCGGGCTCTGGACCGACAGGATTTCCACCTCGCGGTCGCGAAGGCGCCATCGGGTGCCGACATGCGCCGTCTGGAACACGGCGTCGGATGCGGTCAAGGTTATCGTGGCACCGGCCGCGGTGCCGCTGGCCGACAGCGTCACCGCCGCATCGGCGAACTTGTGATGCGGCTGCCGGATGCGGCCCGCTTCGGTGGCACGGAACCGCAGTGGCTGGAGGTGCCAGTCCTCGCCGTCGCCGCAACCGACCTGTTGCGGCGCCACGTCCGGGTGCACGATCAGGACGGTGTCCGCGGTCTGGGTGTAGTTGATGTGGCGCAGCTGTTCGTCCGTCCACGGTGTCGCCAAGCCGGCAACCGGGGCACCCTGGCGGTAGACGGCCAGATGCCGGTCCGTCAGCACCAGCAAACACGCCGGGGTCGTGGTCATCGCCATCGCGATCAGACGCCCGCCGCCGGCGACGGTATCCACGTGACGCAGCCCGGGACGCCGGGAGAGCCCCCCGCCCGGATGAATGATGACGTTGCGAAGACGCGCCGCACCCTGCGCGTAGACGCGCAGATCAGTCCGGGCGCCGAGCCTGGGATCCAGTTCGCCTCCGGCGAAGCTGGTCTGGGTGGTGCAAAAGCGTGGCATCAACCGCGCACCTCGATCAGAACGAAGTTCTCGATCCGTGGCGGCGTATCCTCCTGGGCGTCGGCCAGCCTGGCCCGACGCAACTCCTCCTCGGCAGCCCGGCTGAGGTTGATCCACCGCGCCGTGCTCTCGGTCAACGGAATGCAAAACTCTGCCGCCAAGCGCGCGATCAGGGCCAACTGGAAGAAGACGGGGAAACCGGCTTCGTCCACCTTGCACAGATACGTCAGAACAACGGCGTCGGAATTCGTATAAAGCATCTGTCCTTGAATGCGATAGGTCAGGCCGCGGCCTCGGTCCGGTCGGCCGCTGGAGATGACGCGAAGACAATCCGACGGCAAGGCGAACGCATGGGCAAAGTCCGCGACCGGCGGTGACGTCAGTTTCGCCAATCGCTCTTGTTTAATGGCGAAATTCCAGGGGTGTATCGACAGCAGAGCGTCGCGCACCACCGGGTACAGGGACGCCGCTACCTGGGCTTCGACGGAGCCTTCGTCAAACGAACTGATCGGGTGGGCCCCGATTTTTACCAGCGCCCGTGCACACAACTGAAAGGCGGTCACTGCCACCGCAAATTCTCCATGTCACCACTCGCAAGAGGAGAGGGCAATTCCATCGGTCGAGCCGTGGTCAGATGCGCGCTTGGGCCTTCCCGGGCGCGGCTCGCCCGGGAAGGCGGCTCGCCATGGCCGGCGCGCCACGACGGCCAAAACGCGCCGGACCGGTCAGTCGGTGTCGGTGGCGCCAAGCGGTGTCAAATCCGATACGTTGACCGCACCCGCGGAATTGGAGCGGACCACGAAGACGCCGGCGTCCGGCGTGGCCGCCGTATTGACGTTGGCGAGGATCATGTCGCCGACACGGAACATGTCGGCGGCGGCATTGAAGTAGCCCGTCGTGTCCACGGTCGTGGCCGGATCGGGCGTGCTGTAGTGCCACAGCGTAAAACCGTTGGCATAAGCGAGCACGCTCAAATTGCGTGAATTATAAGCCATGTAATGGACCCTCCTTAATTCTCGAGGCAGACAATCGGGATGATACCGTTCGTATCAATCAGACAGGCACCCTGACTCATCATATTATTGATGAAATGCGCGGCTCGGTCCCCATGCCATGTAATATCCGTCTTCACGTCCGACCCGATGGCATGGCCGATCGCTGTCTTGTGATACCAGAAACACAGACGCGTACCCTCCGTTGTCTTGGGAAGGCCGGAATGGGGGAACCACACCGTACCGAGCCACTGCTTGGCCTGGGTTCCTTTCCACGGCAGCTGATCATCGCCAATGTAATCAGCATTGGCGAACTCCTGGATCGTGAGCAACTGGCTCCATTGTTTCCAACCGACAACGGCGAAACGCTGTCCGTCGTCCGGAACGTCGTTCTCTCCAAGCGTCTCGAATGCCGCCAGGACCTTGTCGCGGGTGATACCTTCGGTACAAGTCGTCGTCGTCGCAGCCCCGACCAGTTGATCGATGATCAGATCGTCGGTCTTTCGGCCCAACGCGTAGGCACCCGCCTTGGCAACCACCTGCTGCTCATTGATATTGGTCTTGAGCTCATCCAGACGGTCCACCCAGTCACCGGCATAAAAGTCCTGCAAAACACATTCAACCGAGTCGTGATCGACATTCATCACGGGGACTTTTCCGTGACGCGCCTTGGTGCCGGCAACCCCTCGGCCGACCTTCTGGAAGGTCGTCGTCGATCCGACGACATTCTGTTTGGTCCGAACGGTATTCCTCAGCTTTGATCCCATCTGCTGATACTGTATGTGGACTTCAGCCTCGAAATTCTTGATAAAAGACTGCTCAACGTGCGTTGACATGCACGGCTCTCCTGTCGTCAAGGTGTCTGATCTGTGTCTTGATTACTTGTCGGGTCCGGTCGCAACATGACCGCTCGGCTGTCGTTGACGTCTGAAACCCCGGTCCGACCGGCGCCGGCTCACTTATTTTTCTCGGCTGCAGACGAACTCTTGCATTCTAATTATTCGATAGCTCAAACTGGTCGAGCAGCAAAGTGCTGGATGATGTACTATTTTCTTATTGAATATTGACCAGCCTGGAGATCACTCAGGATATAACGCCTGGAACCCCTGACGGACTTTTTCGACGATGTCCGGATCCTGATCGCGCCAATAACGAGGGTCCCGCATCAGGGTTCGCAGGGCGCCTTCGGTCATGGCTCCGGCACTGGTGACGCCGTCCTTCACCAAAGCCGGTTCGTTCTTGACCATCATCTGATGCATCGTCGTTACTCCTTCGAAGCTCGTGCCAAGGACGTCGAACACTGGTTTCGGCAGGTTGGACCGGCCCCAAGCGGCAATCTGGCGGGACATCTCGTGCCAGCGGTCGGCACCGCCGAAGTGACGATGAAGTCGCTCCACCTGGTTCTCGGCATCGGAAACAGCAACCAGGTCAGAGACAAGAGGCGCCAGTCGTTCTTCTGCCAACTCATAGACAAGCTGCGCCTGCTGATTGGTGAAGCCGGCCTCGTGGAGTCGCGCATTGATCGTCTGAATTTCTGGGTCGTCCCGGAACAAATCGCTTTTGATTTCTAATTCATAATCGTTTGGAGACTGAGGAACGTCGGCATTGCGGCCGGCAACCACCTGTTGCTCCAATTCCAAATACGATTTCAGGAAATCCTCTGTGCGAACATGGCCTTTCTCGGCGTCCCAGAACTTCTCGGGCAGCCCATCGGGCCGTGGCGGCCGGACCGCTGTGCGCTGAGACGACTCTCCGGCAGCGATGTCGCCGACGGCATCGGCATTGCCGTCATCGCTGCACTCGGTCTCGTTCGCGACGACAGCGCCGCGATCTTCCCAATCCTGTGGCTCATCCGGCATTGTCTTCGTCGTCCTCCTGTTCAAAAAAACCGCCGGGCCGTGTCGCCCGGACGCCGTCGACGGGGCGGCCGGCGCCACGGTCCACCAGTCTTGCGATGTGATGGATCAATTGCCGCTGGCCCTCGAGATACCGAAGAGCCGCATCCGAAACGTCCGGCCCCAGCACCCGGTCCACCGTGAGGCCCCGGAGATGGCGCCAAACGCGTCGGCCGTCGCGCGACTGGAAGCACCGGGCAAAGGCGAGGGCGAGATCCTGGTCGTGCCGCGTGTCGCTGCGGTCCGTCGCTCCGTTGCCGCGGGCAGCGGACGCGCGTTCCGGCGCGTCGAGCCAGTCCCATCCGGTATCAGGCCCCGGCATCGATGCTGTCTCCCAGGTACACGGCGACGTCCGCAGGCTCCGGCGTCCAAGTAAGCCGCCCATCGGTCATCGAGACCGTTCCGTCATCGCCGCTGCGCGGTGCGGCGGCGTCCGAGCCGGCGCCTGTGCCGAGCGCCACGCCCGTCGCGGGCAACCGCTCGCCGCGCATCAGCACGTCCGGAACCCCCAGGATTTGCCCGAGCCAGCGGGTGGCGGCCGCCTGGTCCACCACGGCCATGGCCTCCGGTCCCAACTCGCGCGTGAACGTGAGCCAGAGCATGGTGTTCTGAGCCTCCTGTTGCGCCTGGAAGCGGGTCTGCAGGGCCCGACAGCGGACATCGACCAGCCGGCCGTCCAGGGGCAGGTCGGCAATCTCGCCACGCCGGACCAGGATGGCGTAGGCGCGAGCCAGCAACGGTCTCAGCAACTCCGTCTGCAGCCGTGCAAAGGTGGCCCCGAAGATCCGTGCCACTTCTGCGGCGCGTTCGAGCACCTCCGTCGCCGTCATGCGCGGGCCGTGCAACTCGCCCAACTGATCCACCAGCAACGCCCGTCGGATGCGCGCGCGCAGCTGCTCCAGCACCAGTTCCGACACGTCGAACCGGCCGGGTGCGGAAAGCGGCGTCAAACCGGAGGAGCCCACCGCTTTCGGGATGATGCTGCCCGGTACCAGCTTGACCGTCGCCGGATTGAGCACGCCGTCGTCATCCGCCTGCCAGATCCCGGTTGCCGCGATGGACGCGTTCTTGAGCACCAGTTCCACGACCTTGTTGGCCGTCTTGATGTCAGGCAGCGCCTTCATCACCGGCGACCGGCCGTAGGTCTCGCCGGGCGCCTTGAGCCAGCGGAAATTGATGAACGGCGCCGTTTGAAACACGCCTTCGGCAAGGGTCAGCGGCTCGGCCGCTCTCGCCGCCGCCTCGATGAAGGCGACATAGCGATACGCAGCGCCCTCCGGGATTACCGCCTCCACCACCGGGATGCGCCCGTCCGTCATGGCATCGGCGCAGCCCTCGAGTGTTTGGCGCGAGGCGGCCCCGGGGAAGCGTTCGCCGACCTGCCGCGACGACAATGCCGACACCCGAAAGGTCGTGTCGGCGCGACCGCTGCCGCTGTCTTCGATCACCACCTGGGACAGCGGCACCGCCGCAAAGTGGAACGCCGAAGCACTGCCCGGCGCGGCTTCCTCGAACGCCAGCGAGGCGGTGCCCGCCGTCACCACATCAAGCAGGCATTGATGGACCTCGAGAGCAAAGTTGGAACGGTCGAAATGCGTCAGCATGACACGGGATGCGCGATCCAGATGCGCCGCCAGGTCGCGTCGTGCATCCGGATCGACGTCACAACCGGGCACCAGCGCGAACCACGCCGTCTGCGGCGGCATCAACTGACTGAACAGGCTGGCGGCGAGCTGCTCGATGGCGTCCGGTGCGGTCGCGTCGAACAGACGGTCACCCCGTGTCTCGGCCCGCGGTTCCGCCCCGGCAACGTTCGCGCGCAACGGCAAGGCGAAGTCATAGCAGTCCTGCCACACACGCTCCCAGCATGCCCGACCCTCGCGGGCTCGCCGGTATCGCTCTTGGACGCTGCGGGTCGGGCTGGCCGGCATGGGTACCTCACCTGTTGGCATCGCGCCGGTCCGGCTGGTGGCGGCCGGCGGGACCGCCGGCCGGCCGAACACGCTCGCATCGGATCCCGGCTCTTCGGTGCGAACCAAGGCGTCTGGCGGCACCGACTGTGTGTCCCTGGTATATAGGATTTTCACCCTAATGTCAACAACAACCCTGGCGCGCGTCGGATAGATGGCGGAACAATTGCCAGGGCGTCAGCACCCAGCGCGCCTGGACCCCGAGGCACCGTTTCACGACCTCGACACACGTAAACGGCGCCAGCGGAGCGCACCGCGCCGGGGCGCGTCGAACCCGGGTTTCGATCATGTGGCAGCCTTGCGCGCGATAGCCTCGGAGGATATCAACGGCCCCGACGTCGTGGACAATCATCGTATCGATTTGATGGGAAAGGGGATCGACCAAAATCCACCCCGATGGCGTTTCCAGAAAAACGAAGCAATGCCGAAATCCTCTCTTCAACAGCCGCAGGCACGGGAGTGTGGTTGTATCGGCAAAACCGACGATGGCCCGTGTGCTGACAGACATGACCGCCGACCCCGTCATTGAGACGCTTCATCACGAGGACAGTGCCGGCCACCGCGCAAACCTCTCTGCAACGGCCGTGTCCCGCCCTCGCCAAGCGCGGCGGCACGGACAACGCGCCGCACCTCAACGTGCCTCAACCGCGACCGGGAGGCGTGATCCCCGCTTGGCTGAAGCACTTTGCCCGCCATGCCTCAACTGCAAGTTGCCTCCCGAGATGGCGCTGTCAAGCCCGCGTCTCTGCCTATTTTCCTAATGCAATCCGCGGCGACATCTAAGACACTGTTCCCATGTTTGGACATGCTGACATTTGGCGGGCGATCGATCGGCTGGCGGAGGCGCACGGCCTGTCGGCATCCGGCCTCGCCCGGCGCGCGGGGCTCGACCCCACCACCTTCAACAAGAGCAAACGCATCACCCGGGAAGGCAAAGCCCGCTGGCCGAGTACCGAAAGCGTCTCCAAGGTTCTGGACGCAACCGGCGCGTCGATGGGGGAACTCATTGCCTACATGTCGGACGAGGCGGTGCCGCCTGCGGGCCTGCGGACGTTTCCGGTGATCGGCATGGCGCAGGCGGGTCGCGAAGGCTTTTTCGACGACGCCGGCTATCCCAGCGGGGCCGGCTGGGACGACATACCCTTCCCGGATGTGGGCGATCCCCACGCCTACGCGCTGGAGATCAGCGGCAGCAGCATGGAGCCCGTTTACAGGGACGGCGACGTCATTATCGTGTCACCGCAAGCCACCCTGCGGCGGGGAGATCGCGTGGTCCTGAAAACCCGGGATGGCGAGGTCATGGCCAAGGTCTTGCGTCGCCGGTCGGCACGAAAATACGAACTGCAGTCGGTAAATGTCGAACATGACGACCGCTCGATCCCGATCGACGAGGTGGAGTGGGCCGCCCGAATCGTTTGGGCAAGCCAGTAATGGCCTGGTCGTTCGGCGCCCGTGGCGGACGAACCTCAGCCGGTGCCTTGTCACGATCCTGCTCCCCGCGGAAAGGCGCATTTCGGTGACATCGTTCTGGCGGCGGCTGCCGATCCTGTTGCTCGCATCGCTGCTGATGGTATGCGCCTCGGCATCATGGGGGCAGGAGGTCCGGTTTCTCCGGATCGGCACCGGTGGTACGGGCGGGACCTACTTCCCCATTGGCGGCCTGATCGCCAGCGTCATCAGCAAGCCACCGGGGTCCCGCGACTGTGAGGTCGGTGGCAGTTGCGGCGTCCCGGGGCTGATCGCCACCGCCGTCTCCACGCAAGGTTCGGTTGAAAACGTGCAGTCCGTCCAAAAAGGGGAGCTGGAGATGGCCCTCACGCAGGCGGATGTTGCCTATTACGCGTATTCCGGCGAGGGCGTGTTTGCCGATGGCGACCCGTTGTCCTCACTGCGGGCCATGGCGCGGCTCTATCCGGAAGTGGTGCACATCGTGGTTCGCGCCGGATCGGACATCACCTCGGTGGCGGATCTCGCAGGCAGGCGTGTCAGCGTCGGCGAGGCGGAATCCGGCACCCTGGTGGCCTCCAGGCTGATCCTCGCCGGCTACGCACTGAGCCTTGACCGGATCGAACCGTCGTTTCACAAATTGGGCCGCGCCAGCGACCTCCTGATCGCCGAGGAGATCGATGCCTTTTTCATGGTCGGCGGCCATCCGCTCGGAGCCATCGGCCTTGCCGCCGAAAACCATGATCTCAGGCTGGTTTCGATCTCGGGCGAGGCGGCGGAAGCCATCGTCGCCGCGAACCCCTTTTTCGCGCGGGACACCATCCCGGCCGGGCAGTATCGCAACATCGGGGAAACGGAGACCTTGAGCGTCAGCGCCCAGTTGATCGCCTCCGAGCAAATGCACCCGGACCTAGCCTATCGCATCCTGAGGGCGCTGTGGCATCCCAACAATCGGCCGGTCCTGGACACCGGCCACCCCAACGCTGCCCAGATCCGCCTGGAATCGGCTCTTGACGGGATCGCCATTCCGCTCCACCCCGGTGCGGCGCGATTCTATGAAGAGGTCGGCCTGACCCGGGCCGGCGTGTACTGAAGCCATGCCGCCGCGGATGGCCGCGCCGGCGCCGGATGGCGGGCCGATCACGACGCCCGGTCTTCGCATCATGCCCCTGGGAACCATGCCCCTGGGAACCATGCCGCTCGGAACCATGCTGTTGCCCGATCCGGCCGCGACCGAAGCTCTGGCCGAACGGATCGCGGCCGTGGCCGTCCGGCACGATGTCATCGCCTTGTGGGGTGGCCTCGGCACCGGCAAAACCGTGTTTGCCCGCGCCTTCATCAGGGCCCGGACCAACCGGAACGAGGAGGTTCCCAGCCCCACGTTTACCCTGGTGCAGACCTATCCGGTCCCGAGCCCGCCGGGCTGCCTGATCTACCATTTCGATCTCTACCGGGTCGAAGGGCCGGAGGAAGCCTGGGACCTCGGCTTCGACGAAGCGCTGGCCGACGGCGTTTCGCTGATCGAATGGCCGGATCGCTTAGGCTCCTTGTTGCCGCAGGACCGTCTTGACATCCGGCTTGAACGGGGCGCCACGGCGACGTGCCGCACGGCCACGGTAAGCGGCTCCCCCGGCTGGCAAAGCCGCCTGCGGGAGGCCGGCCTTGCCTGAGCGTGCCAATGAGGTGCGTCAGTTCCTGGAAAGCCACGGCTGGGGCCGGGCTGCATCCACGCCGCTGCCGGGTGATGCCTCGTTCCGACGCTACGTCCGCCTGGTCGAGGAGGAGCGCCGCGCCCTCCTGATGGATGCACCACCGCCGGAGGATCCCCAGCGCTTCGCCGACATCGCCCGCCACCTCATCGGCCTCGGCTACAGTGCACCCGCCATCCTGGCCGAAGCGCCCGAACCGGGTCTTCTGATCATCGAGGATCTCGGTGACGAGACCTTCACCCGCCTCCTGGATCGCGGCACCGACGCCGCCACCTTGTACGCACTCGCCACCGATGTCCTGATCGATCTGCACCGTCGTCCGCTGTCCGAGACGGCGCTGTCACGGCTGCCGCCATACGATCACGACAGGTTCATCGAGGAAGCCTGTCTGCTGACCGACTGGTACCTGCCGGCCGTCCTCGGGCAACCACCGGCCCCTGCCGTCCGCAACGCCTACATCGAAGCTTGGCAGGCCACTCTGCCGCGCACCGACGGTCAACCCGCCACACTGGTGCTGCGCGACTACCATGTCGACAACCTGATGTGCGTGCCGGGGCGCCAGGGTCTTGCCGCCTGCGGCCTCCTCGATTTCCAGGATGCGGTAATCGGCCCGGCGGCCTATGACCTGATGTCCCTTCTTGAAGACGCCAGACGGGAGGTTGCCGCGCCGCTCAGGATGGCTATGCTTCAGCGCTATCGCCACGCCATGCCGCACCTGGATTGGGATGCGTTCATCGTTGCCTTTACCGTGCTCGCCGCCCAGCGTCATGCCAAGGTCATCGGCATCTTCACCCGGCTGTCGACGCGCGATGCCAAACCGCACTATCTCCGGCATCTGCCACGGGTCTGGCGCCTTCTGGAACAGGCCCTCCGCCATCCCGCCTTGGGTCCGGTCCGCGCGTGGTTCGAATGCCATGTCCCGGCGCCTCTGCGAGGCACGCCCGCATGTCTGATGCGGCCCCAATAGCGCATCGGCATATGCCGCCGGCACCGGTGCGGCGCGCCATGGTGTTGGCGGCCGGGCTTGGCCTGCGCCTGCGTCCGATCACCGAGACCCTGCCCAAGCCTCTGGTCCCCGTCGCCGGACGCACCCTGCTCGATCGCGCCCTCGACCGGCTTGAGGAGGCGGGCGTCGATCATATTGTGGTCAACGTGCATTACCGCGCCGATCAGATTGAACGGCACATCACGCACCGCCGGGGCCCCCGGATCGCCCTGTCGTCGGAAACGGAGCTTCTGGAAACCGGAGGTGGCGTCCTCCAGGCCTTGCCGCTTCTGGGCGCGGACCCGTTCTACGTGATCAACAGCGATGTGATCCTGCTCAACGGCCCCCGCGACGCCCTGACGGCGTTGGCCGAAGCTTGGGACGAATCGCGCATGGATGCGCTGTTACTCCTGCATCCCACCTTCGAAGCGTTCGGCGCCGACGGCATCGGCGACTTCACGATGGATCAATGGGGCCTGCTCAGCCGCCGTTGCCCGCCCCTGTTGGCGCCATATCTGTTTACCGGCGTACAGATCCTGCACCCCAGGCTGTTCCGGGATCCGCCCGAGCCGCCGTTCTCCCTCAATCATGTCTATAACCGCGCCATGGCATCGGCGCGTCTCTATGGCATCCTGCACGATGGCAAGTGGTTCCATGTGGGCCGCCCGGAAGACCTCGCTGCCGCCGAAACGTACCTGGCGCGACAGCATTCGGGCGTGCGGCGGACTTGATGGCGCCGGGCCGGCCGACGCTGAACCCGCCCCCGCGCATTTTCTCGATCGCCGCCGGCGCGCCGTTTGTGGACGCTTTGGCGTCCGGCATCCTGGAACAGGTGGGCGCCGATCCGCTCCGGCTGCCGGCCGTGCGGGTTCTCCTGCCGACCCGCCGCGGCTGCCGTGCCCTGGCCGAGGCTTTCCTGCGCCTGAGCGACGGCCGGCCCACTCTGCTGCCGCGCATATCGCCGCTTGGCGACGTCGACGAGGACGACCTGTTCGCCGACACCCTCGACACCGTCGCCGGGATGACGGACGAGTTTGCCATCCCGCCGTCGATACCGCCGTTGCGACGCCAGCTTCTCTTGACGCGGCTGATCCTCGCCTCCGGTCGCTTTGCGTCACGCCCGGATACGGCGGCACGGCTCGCGGCCGAACTGGCCCGTCTGCTCGAGCAGGTCAATACCGAAGGCCTCAGTTTCGCCCGTCTGAAGGATCTCGTGCCCGACCGCTTTGCCGAGCATTGGCAGCTTACCCTGGATTTCCTCACGCTGCTGACGCAGCACTGGCCGCGGATCCTGCATGAGGAGGAGGCGATCGACCCCGCCGAACGCCGCGCCCGTCTGCTCCAGGCACAGGCACGGGCATGGCAGTCGGCACCGCCGGCAACACCGGTCATCGCCGCCGGCTCGACCGGATCCATCCCCGCCACCGCCGCCCTTCTGCACGCGGTCAGCCGCCTGCCCCTGGGTGCGGTGGTGTTGCCCGGACTTGACCGCGACATGGACGAGGCGACCTGGCAGGCCCTGGAACCCTCGCATCCGCAGTATGGCATGGCGCGACTGCTGGAACAGCTCGGCGTCGCACGTGACACTGTCATGGACTGGCCCGCTGCCGCCGGCCCGGCGCCACAGCACCGGCGCCTTCGTATCATTGCCGAGGCCCTGCGCCCGGCCACCGCCCCCAACCCTGACCCGGCACCACGGCGCCCGCTCGAAGGCCTCGCGGCGATGACCCGGATCGACGCACCGACGCCGGAGGAGGAGGCCCGCGCGATCGCCCTGATCATGCGCGCCACCTTGGAACAGCGGGAGAAAACCGCGGCCCTGGTCACGCCCGACCGCACGCTGGCCCGTCGCGTGGCCGCGGAACTGGAACGCTGGGCGATCGGCGTCGATGACTCGGGGGGCATTCCCCTGTCCCACACCCGCCCCGGCGCTTTCATGCGACTGGTGGCCGAGATGGTGGCGTACGCCCTGGCGCCGATTCCGCTTCTGGCCACGCTGAAGCATCCGCTCGCCGCCGGCGGCGCCGCGCCTGCGGATTTTCGCGCCCGGGTGAGGCGCCTGGAACGCTGGCTCCTGCGCGGGCCGCGGCCGCGGCCGGGAACCGAGGGCTTGGCCATCGCCATCCGGGCCGCGCAACGCGCCTTTGTCGACCGGGAACAACCGGCGCCGTCGACGCTGGCCGAACTCCCGTCTTTCGTCCAGGAGCTGGCGGCCATCATCGCGCCGCTGGCCGACGCCATGGCCGACCCCGGGCCGTCGCTCCGCACGCTGGTGTCGGCGCACACCCTGGTGGCGGAGGCCCTTGCCGCCACCGATCGCGCGACCGGCGCCGACCGGTTGTGGCAGGGGGAGGCCGGCGAGGCTCTCGCCCGTTTCATTGCGGAACTGACGGAGACGGCGGACCTGATCCCGGCGCTCGATCCGGCCACTTATCCGGCTTTGCTGGATGCCCTGCTGTCGGCTCGGGTCGTGCGCCCGAATTACGGCCGGCACCCCCGCCTGTTCATCTGGGGCCCGCTGGAAGCACGCCTCCAGCGGGCCGACGTCATGATCCTCGGCAGCCTCAATGAGGGCACCTGGCCCCGCGTCGTCGATACCGGGCCATGGATGAGCCGGCCGATGATGCGGGATTTCGGCCTGCCGCCGCCGGAACGGCGTATCGGCCTGTCGGCGCACGATTTCACGCAGGCCTGTGGTGCGCCGGAGGTGTTCCTGACCCGCGCCCGACGCAGTGAAGGGGCGCCCACCGTGCCGTCGCGATGGCTTGTCCGGATCGAGAATCTGATGGGCGAAACCGCTGCCGCCGCTTGGCGGGAGTCGGGTATGGCGTGGCTCCATTGGCAGGACCGCCTCGATGCAGCACCCAGCCTTGAACGGAGAGGCGCCCCCGAACCGAGGCCGCCGGTGGCGGCGCGGCCGCGCCAGCTTTCGGTGACCCGGATCGAAACCTGGATGCGCGACCCGTACGCAATCTACGCGCGCCACATCCTCGGCTTGAAGCAACTGGACCCTCTGGATGCGGACCCAGGCGCCCCCGAGTATGGGTCGTTCGTTCACCGCGCCCTCGACATCTTCGTCAAGGAAGGCGTGGATGCGCGTTCGGTTGATGCGCTCGATCGTCTCCTGGCGGCGGGCCGCCGGGTGCTCGGCGATGACCTGGACCGTCCGGGCGTCCGGGCGTTCTGGTGGCCGCGTTTCCGGCGCATCGCGGAATGGTTCGTGGCATGCGAACGCGAGCGCCGCCGTGACCTCGACGCCAGTATCAGCGAAGTCTCGGGCCGCCTGACCTTCGCGGCGCCCGCCGGGCCATTCCGGTTGACCGCAACGGCGGACCGCATCGACCGCCTCCTCGACGGCTCCCTGGTGATCCTCGATTACAAGACCGGCGCGCTGCCGACCAGGAAGGAAGTCGATGCCGGGTTCGCGCCGCAGTTGCCGCTCGAAGCGGCGATCGCCTTGAACGGCGGCTTCGACGGCGTCACTCCAACCGGCATCGCCGCCCTGGAATACTGGCGGCTGACCGGCGGGGAGCCTCCGGGCATCGCGAAAAACCTCAGCGATGCCCCGGACGAGCACGCCAGCGCAGCCTTGGATGGCCTCAAGTCGCTGGTCGCCCGGTTCGACCTGCCGGAGACGCCCTACCATGCCCGCCCCCGTCCGTCGCAGGCCCCCCGATTCTCCGAGTACGAGCACCTGGCCCGGGTCAAGGAATGGGCGGATGCCGTCAGCGCGGCGGAGGATTAGGCGATGCCGGAAGCCGCAGCGCCCTTTCCCGACCCCAGCGAAGCGCAACGCGGCGCGGCGGACCCGGGCGTCTCGGTCTGGGTCTCGGCATCGGCCGGCACCGGCAAGACCAAAGTCCTGACCGACCGGGTTCTGGCCCTGATGCTGGCCGGCAGCCGGCCGGAACGCGTTCTCTGCCTCACGTTTACCCGTGCCGCCGCGGCCGAAATGACCGAGCGTATCGCCCGTGAACTCGGCGCCTGGCACGCGGCCGACGATGCGGAACTGACCCGGCGGGTGTTCAAGGTCATCGGGCGTTCCCCGGATCCGGAGGAACGGCAAAGGGCTCGAACGCTGTTCGCCAGGGTTCTGGATGCGCCGGGCGGGCTGCGCATCCAGACCATCCACGCCTTCTGCCAATCCGTGCTCGGCCGTTTCCCGATCGAGGCGGGCCTGCCACCGCATTTCTCCGTCCTGGACGAACGCGACCAGGGCGAACTGATGCGGGAAAGCTTTGAGCGCGTGCTGCTGGCCGCCGAAGGCGGCGACCAGGGCTTGGCCGACGCCCTCGCCACCGTGACCAGGCATGTCGGCGAGAGCGCGTTCGGAGGCATGATCAAACAACTGGCCGGCCACCGCAGCCGCATCCGCGAGATCGTCCGCAGCCATGGTTCGGTGGACCTGGCCGCTGCCGCCCTCTTCCGCCGCCTCGGTGCCGATGATGACGAAACGCCGGAGGACGTGATCGCCCGCGCCTCGGCCGACACGGCATTCGACGGCCCGGGTCTCCGCGCCGCGGCCCGGGTCCTCACCACCGGCGGCAAGAACGATGCAACCCTCGCCGAAGCCGTCTCGACCTGGCTCGCTGCGGACCCGCAGGAACGGCAGGATCGGTTCGCGCCGTACGCCGCGGCCTTCCTCACCGTGGACAAGGACGATGGCCTGCCCCGGCTGAGCAAGAAGCTGGTCTCCAAAGCCATTCGGACCAGCCATCCCGAGGTTGCCACCACCGTCACGGTCGAGGCGGAACGGCTTCTGGCCGCCGAGTTGCAGCGTCGGGCCGCGATCACGGCCAGAGCCTCGGCGGCCCTGTTGCGGCTCGGCTCGGCTTTGCTCGACGCCTACCAGAACCTGAAGGCGGGCCGGGCCGTCCTGGATTACGAGGACCTGATTAATCACACCGCGGAACTGTTGCGCACCCGCGGCTCGCCCTGGGTTCTCTACAAACTCGACGGGGGCATCGAGCATCTGCTGATCGACGAAGCCCAGGACACCAGCCCCGAGCAATGGCGGATCGTCCTCGCCCTGACCGAGGAATTTTTCGCCGGCGAGGGGATCGAACGCGAGAACCGGACCGTGTTTGCCGTCGGCGACGTCAAGCAGTCGATCTTCAGCTTCCAGGGCGCCGATCCGTCCCTGTTCGCCGCCGTGCGCGACGATTTCGCGAAGCGGGTCCGCGCCGCCGATCAGGTCTGGCGGCCAATGAGCCTGCAGACGTCGTTCCGCTCGACCCGGGCGGTGCTGGCCGCGGTTGACGCCGTGTTCGCCGGTCCCGGCGCCGCCGATGGCGTCAGCCTCGACGGCGAGCCCATCGTCCACCGGGCCTGGCGCCTGAACGACGGCGGCGCCGTGGAGCTGTGGCCGCCCGTTCTGCCCCGGACAGAAGATCCGACGCCCCCCTGGAAGCCGCCGGTGGAACGGGTGGCCGGCGATTCCCCCGAGACCCGGCTTGCCCGGGTGATCGCGGAGCGGGTCAAACGCATGATCGTGGACGGCGAGCTGCTGGAGTCCGAGGGCCGGCCCATCGCCCCCCGTGACATCCTGGTGCTGGTACGCCGACGCACCGGCTTCGTCGAGGCTTTGGTGCGCCAGTTCAAGCAGCGCGGCGTGGCCGTCGCCGGCATCGACCGCATGGTCCTGACCGACCAGCTGGCGGTGATGGACCTGATGGCGCTGGCGCGCTTCGTGCTGCTGCCGAGCGACGACCTCTCGCTGGCGACGGTGCTCAAGAGCCCGCTTGTCGGGCTCGATGAGGACCAGCTGTTCCGGGTGGCGTACGGGCGCAGCGGCACCCTGTGGTCGGCGCTCCGCGACATCGCCGCGGGCGAAGGGGCGCCCTACGCCGATGCCCGGAACTGGCTCGGCGAGGTGATGAACCTGGCCGACACGGTGCCGCCGTTCGAGTTTTTCGCCCGGATCCTGGGACCATTGCACGGGCGACGCCGGCTGCTGGCCGGGCTTGGGCGCGAAGCCGACGATCCGCTAGCGGAGTTCATGGACCAGGCCTTGTCATTCGAACGCACCCACGCAGCCTCGCTGCAGGCCTTCCTGCAGTGGCTGGAAACCAGCCCGGTGGAGATCAAGCGCGACGTCGAGCGGGCCGAGGCCCACGACGCGGTCCGCATCATGACCGTGCACGGCGCCAAGGGGTTGCAGGCGCCCATCGTGTTCCTGCCGGATACCATGCAGGTCCCCAAACGGATCGCGCCGCTGCTGTGGCCCCAATCGTCCGATGGCCCGTCCGATGGGTCGTCCGATCGGTCGTCCGATGGGTCTTCCAATGGCACCGAACACCTCCTGTGGTCACCGCGAAAGGAGTATTTCGATCCCGTGACCCTGGCGGTGCGGGCTGCGGAGCGTGCCGCCCAGGAGCAGGAATACCGCCGCCTCCTGTACGTCGCCATGACCCGCGCCCGGGATCGCCTGATCGTCTGCGGCTGGCGCGGCCGCAACGCCGAGAGCGAGAGTTGCTGGTACCGCATGGTCCAGCGGGGGCTGGCCGCCCTGCCGGGCGAACACACCCCGGACTACCTGGAGGAGTGCCTGGAGGATGCGCTGCTTGCGGACCTCGGCGAGACCGAGACCGCGACGGTGGTCCGGCTGCACTGCCGCCAAGAGATCCCACCCGAACCGACAGAGCCGTCCAGTCCGCCCGCGCCGCTGCCGCTGCCGGACTGGGCGACCCGACCGGCCCCGGCGGACCCGACGCCGCCCCGGCCGCTGGCCCCGTCGCGCCCGGAGATGGCCGAGCCGCCGGCGCAATCGCCCGCATCAGCGGACTCGGCCCACCGGCTCAACCGCGGCCGCCTGATCCACCGCCTGCTGCAGGTCCTGCCCGAGGTCCCACGTGAACGGCAGGCCGCCGTGGCGGCGGCTTGGCTTTCCCGCCCGGTCCATGGTCTGTCCGAGGACAGCCGGAGCGCGATCGTGCGGGAGGTCATGGCGGTGCTGACCAGTCGCGATTGGGCCGCCGTGTTCGGCCCCGGCAGCCACGCCGAGGTGCCCGTGAGCGGTGTCGTGGCCGGTCGCGCCATCTTCGGGCAGATCGATCGCATGCTCGTGACGGAGGAAGCGGTCACCGTGCTGGACTACAAAACCGGCCGATCGCCGCCCGCGGCGGATGCCGCGATGCCGCCCGCCTACCTCAAGCAGATGGCCGCCTACCGCGCCGTGCTGGCGCCGCTGTTTCCGGGCCGGGCCATCCGCTGCGCCCTGCTCTGGACCGACGTGCCGGTCCTGACCCCCCTCGCCCCGCAACAGTTGGACCGGCACGCGCCAGGCTCCACCGGAGAGCGCGGCTACGCGCCCGGCGCGTCGCTGCCGCCGTCGCCGGCGCTCTGATCGGTGAGACGGTCCGGTTCGTCCAACGGGGCGGCCTCGCCCTCGATCAGGTCGCCGCTTTCCAGCTGGATCACCTGGAAGCCCGGCACCTGGCGGGGGATCGGCGCGTGCCGGGCGGGGCGCAGACCCTGACCCACCAAGCCATGCACCCGCGGCAGCAGCCGGGCGTTGAGGGACGCCGTGAGCTTGACATAGCTGTCGGCGGCGACGCGGATACCGCGTCCCACCTTCTGGGTATGGTCGACCACGACGCCAACGGCGTCGAGCAGGCTGCGCGCACTCTCGATGATGCGCTCGTGGTTCTCCGCCTGGCGACCCAGGTCGATCTCCACCCTGGCGAACCCGATCAGGCAGGCCAACGCCGAGGGCCCCGCCACCGTCACCTCCGCCCGCGCAGCCTTGCGGGCGAAGTCCGGGTCGGCGGTGGCGAGTTTCTCCACCGCGCCCTCGTTGGGCAGGTACATCACCATCATGATGCGCCGGAGGTCGCCGCTCCGCCCCGCCTCCCGGTAGCTGGCGCGGATCTCCGCCCGGTAGTTTTTGTCGGTCAGGGACCGCAAGTGGTTGTTCATGGTTCGGGCGAGGCTCTGCCATGCCTCCGCCTCGCGCTCGGTGCCTTCCGCCTCGGCCAGATCGAGCAGGAACTTGGAGGCCTTGCTGTCGACCACCAGCACGGTATCCCCCGGCATCAGCACCATGGCGTCCGGGCGGAGGCCACGGCCTTCCAGGGATTGCTGGATGACGAAGTCCCGGCCCTTGACCAAGCCGAACGACTTGAGCGTGTTCTCCAGCCCCACCTCGGCGAAATGGCCGGCGCCGCCGGGGCTGGAGAGGGCCTTCCACACGGTGTCCATGGTGTCGCGGTTGTCATCCACCTGCCGGCTCAGGCTGGCCACCGTCTTGGTCACCTCCTGCACCTGCTTCAGCAGTTCCTCGGTGGTCTGACGGACCCGCTCCTCGTTCGCCTTCTTGGCGGCCTCGCTCTCCTGCTTGTGGTCGGCCAGCAGCTTGGTCGACAGTTCGGAGGCGGTCGCCAGCACCGCCGCCTTGGCCGCCTGGAGGCTTTCGGCCTTGGCCGTCTCCCAGTCGTCCAGGCGTTTTTGCATCTCCGTGAGTTGCTGGGCGCGGAGCGCCGCCTGCTGCTCCGCCGCCTGGGTCCGCGCCAGCGCCGCCTCCCGGTCCCGGCGGGCCTCGTCCCGCTCGCGACGGGTCTCGGCGAGCACGCCTTCCGTCTCGGCCAGTCGTGTCTCCGCCCTGGTCTTGTCGTGCAGCCGGGTTTCGAGCTTGGCCGCGGTCTCCGCCGCCAGACCGCGTTCGCGCTCGAGCTCGCGCGCGATGCCGCGGAACCGTATTGCAAAGCCGGCCAGCGCCGCCAGTGCCGCGGCGAGCGCCACCGCCAAGCCGATGGTTGCCAGATCCATGCCGTCCCCCGCCGCGGGTGCTTCGCCCATCATTCGGCACCGGAGCTTGCACCAGCGCATGCGCGGACGCAAACTCGAGGCTCGACCCATCTCCCGAAGGGGCTCACCATCATGCGATTTGCCGCCGTTGTTGCCACCGGAGTCCTGATTGCCGGCGCCCCGGCCGCCGGCGCCAGCGAGGCTGCCGTGCCCGAAGAGTCGCGTACCCGGCTCGCCGTCACCGTCTACGGCAACGACTTCGCCCTGATCCAGGACCGCCGCCGGATCGCCCTGGAGGCGGGAGAGCGGTCCCTGTCGTTCACCGGCGTGAGCCGGCAGCTCGTCCCGTCCAGCGCGTTCGTCGCCGCCGCCGACGGTGTGCGCGTGCTGAGCCTGGAGTACCGGTTCGATCTGCTCACGCCCGAGGCGCTGCTGCGCCACGCCCTCGGCCGGGAGGTCGGCGTGGTCCGCACCCACCCCACCGACGGCACGGAGACGGTGGAGCCGGCGGAGGTGTTGAGCGTGGAGAGCGGCGTGGTGCTCCGGTACCGCGACCGCATCGAGACGGGCGTGCCCGGCCGCCTCGTGTTCCATGCGGCGCCCGAGGGGCTGGTGCCGATCCCGACGCTGGCCGCCGGCGTGGCGGTTGAGGGCCCCGGCGAGCATGATCTGGATCTGGTCTACCTCACCAACGGGCTGTCCTGGCAGGCGGATTACGTGCTGCAACTAAACGAGGCCGCCGGCCGCCTCGCCCTGACCGGCTGGGCCACGGTGCAGAACCTGACCGGCACCACCTTCCCCGAAGCCTCCCTGGGATTGATGGCGGGCGATGTCCGCCGGGTCACGCCGCCCGGGCCGCCGCCCCGGCCGATGGCCCGGGCCGACGCGGTGATGGCGATGGAGGCGGCACCGGATCGGCCGGAACGGGAGGCGCTCGCCGATCTCCACCTCTACACCGTGGCCGAACCCGTCACCTTGCCCGACCGGCAGTCCCGGCAACTGGTTCTGCTGTCCGCCACCGATGTTCCGTACGCCCGCCTGTATGTGAGCGAAAGCCGGCCGGCGGTGTTGCGCGCCGGCGGTCCCGACCGCCTCGACACGCATCCGGAGGTGCGCCTCAGCTTCGAGAATGATCCTGAGACCGGCCCGGGGGAGCCGTTGCCCGCCGGTATCGTCCGGGTTTTCGGACACGATGCCGGTGCGGTGCTGCGCTTCCTCGGCGAACAGCACATCGCTCATGTGCCGGTGGGCCGCCCCGTGGAGATCAGTCCCGGACGCGCGTTCGACATCACCGTGAACCGTGTCCAGACCGAGTTCACCCGGGCCGGCCTCGCCGAGGATGCGTTCGAGAGCGCCCACCGCATCACCGTGACCAACGCCAAGGCGGAGCCGGTCACGGTCACGGTTATCGAGCGGATCACCGGCGACTGGACCATCCTGGCCGAGTCGTTGCCGCACGAGAAGACGGCTGCGGACCGTGCCGAATGGGCGGTCGAAGTGCCGGCCGAGGGAAGCACGACACTGACCTATCGCGTTCGTGTGCGCCGCTGACCCGCCGCCTTTGTCGCGCCAACGCGTGTTCTGTCTGTGCTCCGTACACGGACCCGTTTGTGTGTCGGCTTATGGTGATATGTTAACCAACGCGGCCGTACCGTGGTGCCGATCCGGATGCGGGACATGCGGTGGGTCCTCGCGGCGCGACGACAGAGGACGTGACGTGTTGCTCCGGACACCGGGAACCCTTATACCGTCGCTCTGAACGTACGTTTTACTGATGCCGAAAAGACGGGATAGCGGGGCGAGCGTGGCAATGATGACAGCACTATTGGGCCGCATGCCGAAGGTCGCTGCAATGGCACTGACTGGCGTAATGCTCTTGGCCGGGTGCGCCGGCGATGAACGGCTGCCGACCGTCCGGGTCGGGGAGGTGCACGAGGCACCGGCCTATCGCATCGGCCCCGGGGACAACATCCAGATTTTCGTCTGGCGCAACCCCGAGTTGTCGACCTCCGTCCCCGTCCGCCCCGATGGCCGCATCTCGGTCCCTCTGCTGGAGGATATCCAGGCCGCCGACCGCACGCCGACGGAACTGGCGCGGGAGTTGGAACAGGAACTGGACGTGTTCATCCAGAACCCGCTGGTGACGGTCATCGTCACCGGTTTTGTCGGCACCTTCGAGCAGCAGATCCGCGTCGTCGGTCAGGCGCAGCAGCCGCGCTCCATCCCGTTCCGCGCCAACATGACCATGCTGGACGTGATGATCGCGGTGGGCGGCCTCACCCCGTTCGCCAGCGGGGACCGGGCGACCCTGGTGCGCGTGGTGGACGGGCAGCAGAGACAGTTCCGGGTCCGCCTGGGCCGGCTGATCCAGGATGGTGAGATCGATGCCAACGTCGCCATGCTGCCGGGCGACATCGTGATCATCCCGGAATCATTCTTCTGAGTGTGATTTCCGGTTAGGGGACGCGTAGGCGACAAGGGCGTCGTCCAAAAAAGGAGCGCCGGCTCGATCCGGTCATCCACGAACACCCCCAGCGCCGCCACGACGCCCCCAGCCATCGCACCGTCCCCCCCGACACCCCGCCCGGCGTCCCCGTCACGCGACTTGGCCGGGCTTGACCCGGCCATCCACGAACACCCCCACCACCGCCACGACGCCCCCAGCCATCGCACCGCCCCCGACACCCCGCCCGGCGGTTTCCCGTGGATGCCCGGGTCA
>REEP01000086.1 GCA_007695045.1 Rhodospirillales bacterium
TCATCTCGCCGGCCTTCGCACAGACGGGCGCGGCCGAAGGGCCGGGTTTGCTGGGAGCATTCCTCCCGATCATCCTGATCTTCGTCGTGTTCTATTTTCTGCTGATCCGCCCCCAGCAGAAAAAGGTCAAGCAGCACCGGGAGATGCTGGCCGCGATCCGGCGTGGCGACCGGGTGGTCACGGGCGGCGGCATCATCGGGACCGTCACCAAGGTGGTGGACGACAACGAGGTGCAGATGGAAATCGCCGAGGGCGTGCGCGTGCGGGTGCAGCGCGGCCTGATCTCCTCGGTCCTGGCCAAGCCCCAGCCCGCGGGAAGCGAACCCAAGGAGCCCGGCGGCGGAGAGCAATCGCGCGGTCCGTCCGGGTTTCGCAAACTGCGCGGCGGCAAGAGCGAATCGTGAGGCGGCGTCGACCGCCTCGATCGATCGGGCTGTTGCGCACGCCTCGTTATGATGGGGCTGGATTATGATAGGTCCGGGTCATGATGGAGCCGGTCTGAAGGTGTAAGAAATCCACGATGGTTTACTTTTCCAAATGGAAGGTGCTGGTGATCCTGGCGGTCTGCCTGATCGGCTTCGCCTACGCCTCGCCCAATGTGATCAGCCGCGCCGCCCTGGAGCGGGTGCCGGACTGGCTGCCGAACCAGCAGGTCGCTCTCGGCCTGGATCTGCAGGGCGGGTCCCACCTGCTCCTTGAGGTGGAGACCGAGGCCGTCATCCGCGACTACCTTGAGGTGATTGTCGATTCCGCGCGCAACGATCTGCGGGAGGCGCGCATCCGGTATACCGGGCTCGGCATCGCCAACCACGGCGTCGTCGTCAACATCATGGATGCTGATCGGGTCGCGGAAGCCGCGCGCCGTCTGGACGCGCTCGAACCCGACGCCACGGTTGCGCGCGAGGGAGACGGGCGTCTTCGCATCGCACTGACCGACGAGGCCATGGCCGAGCGGCGGTCGCTGGCGGTGCAGAAGTCGGTAGAGGTGATTCGCCGCCGCATCGACGAGACGGGGGTGCGGGAACCGACCATCCAGCCGCAGGGAACCGACCGCATCCTGGTCCAGCTGCCCGGTGTCGAGGACCCGGAGCGGATGAAGGAGCTTCTTGGCCAGACCGCTCAGATGACATTCCATCTGGTCGATCCGCGGGTGGGCCCCGCCGATGCCCTGGCCGGTGACCTGCCGCCGGGGTCGATGCTGGTGCCGTCGGCCGACGAGGTGGGCCCGGACGGCAGTCCCCACATCTACGTCGTGCGCAAGCGGGTGGTGGTGAGCGGCGAGAACCTGATCGACGCCCAGCCGACGTTCCAGGAAAACCGGCCGGTGGTCTCGTTCCGGTTCGATTCCCGCGGTGCGCAGCAGTTCGGCACGACCACACGGGACAACGTCGGCCAGATCCTGGCGATCGTCCTGGATGACGAGGTCATCAGCGCGCCCCGCATCCGGGAGCCGATCCTGGGTGGCTCCGGCGTGATCACCGGCAACTTCACGGTGCAGGGCGCTTCGGACCTGGCCCTGCTGCTCCGCGCGGGCGCGTTGCCGGCCCCGCTCACCATCCTGGAGGAACGGACGGTCGGACCCGGCCTCGGCGCCGACTCGATCGAGGCCGGTCGGATGGCGGCGGTGGTCGGGCTGGTCGCGGTGCTCGTGTTCATGGTGGCGATCTACGGCTTCTTCGGCATCCTCGCCAACGTGGCGCTGCTGATGAATCTGGTGCTGATCATGGCGGTGCTGTCGCTGTTGCAGGCGACCCTCACCTTGCCCGGCATCGCCGGCATCGTGCTGACCATCGGCATGGCGGTGGATGCCAACGTACTGATCTTCGAGCGGATCCGTGAGGAGGTAAGGGCGGGACGAACACCGATCTCGGCGATCGATGCCGGATATTCCCGTGCGCTTTCCACCATCATCGATGCCAACGTCACCACCCTCATCGCCGCCGTGCTGCTGTACATCTTCGGCTCGGGCCCGGTCCGCGGCTTCGCGGTGACACTCGCCATCGGTATCTGCACGTCGCTGTTCACCGCAATCATGCTGACCCGGATGCTGGTGGTGGGCTGGCTGCGCCGGACGCGGCCGCAGGCCCTGCCGATCTGAAGGAGGAGTACGCCCCGTTGTTCCGCGGCTTCCACATCGTTCCGACCGACACCCACATCCCGTTCATGGTGGCGAAGCGGGTGTTCTTCATCGTCTCCATCGCCCTGATTGCGGCGTCGTTGTCCCTCTTTTTCACCCGCGGGCTGAATTATGGCATCGATTTCGTCGGCGGGACCCTGATCGAGGTACGCACCGACGGGCCGGCCGACATCGCGGCGTTGCGCGCGCAGTTGGGCGGCCTCGGCCTCGGCGACGTTTCACTGCAGGAGTTCGGTGACCCCCGAGACGTGCTGATCCGTATCCAGAAGCAGGATGGCGGCGAAGAAGCGCAGCAGGAGGTGGTGGAGGTCGTACGCGCCGCGCTCGGGGACGCGGTGGAGTACCGGCGTGTCGAGTTTGTCGGGCCGACGGTCAGCGAGGAACTGTTCCGGGACGGGCTGTACGCCGTCGGCGCGGCGATGCTGGCGATGCTGGTCTATATCTGGTTCCGGTTCGAATGGCAGTTCAGTATCGCGGCCATCATCGCCCTGGTGCATGACGTCATTACCACCATCGGCATCTTCGCCCTGTTCCAGTTCGACTTCAACTTGTCGACCGTGGCGGCCGTGCTGACCATCGCCGGCTATTCGATCAACGACACCGTAGTGGTGTTCGACCGTGTGCGCGAGAACCTGCGCAAGTACAAGGCGATGCCGCTGCAGACGTTGTTCGACAAGTCGATCAACGACGTCCTGTCGCGCACGGTGATCACCAGCACGACCACGCTCCTGGCCTTGCTGGCGCTCTACATCCTGGGCGGCGAAGTCATCCGCGGCTTCAGCTTTGCCATGATCTGGGGCGTGCTGATCGGCACCTATTCTTCCATCTGCGTCGCCGTGCCGGTGCTGATCTACATGAACCTGCGCAGCGCCCCGGTGGGCGAACCGACACCCGCCGCCGAGGCGCCGGCCGAATAACACCCGCGGAGGCACCGCAGCCGCCATGGCCGGACTTGACATCACCCCCAAAGTGCCCGCCGGGCGCACCCTGATCCAGGGCTACGGCGGCGGCGGTTTTCGCATCAACGGCATCACCGTCGCGGGCTCACACTTGGTGTTCCCCGGCGGGTCGGAGCGTTGGCATGTCGATCACGTGGATGCACTCACACCGGAGTCGTTGCACGCGGTGACCGACCGTGCGGACACGGTGCGCATCCTGCTGATCGGCTGCGGCCGCACCGGGGTTCCGCCGCGGCCTGCCATCGCCGAAGCCCTCCGCGCCCATGGCGTCGTCGCCGAGTGGATGGACACCGGTGCCGCCTGCCGGACCTTCAATGTCCTGGTGGGTGAAGACCGGCCGGTGGCGGCTGCGCTCATCGCCATCGACTGAGGTCACACGACGCAGGTGCCGGTGGGATTGCCGGTGGGATTGCCGGTGGGAGGCGTCGGTGCAGGCCCCGCTTCGGTGCACGGCTTTGGCTGTGCCCCTACGGGTGCTGCTTTGCGGTCAAGGGTGGTGGGCGAGGTAGGTCGGGAGGGAGTCGATCGGCACCTCATGCTGCTCTCCGGACAGCATGTCGCGGACGGTGGCGACGCCGGCGGCCAGTTCGGCCTCTCCCAGGATCACCGCGACACGGGCCCCGATGCGGTTGGCCCGCTTCATCCGCTTGGCGATCCCGCCGGAGAAGCCGAGATCGACCACCAGGCCGGCCGAGCGCAGCCGCTGCACCAGGGCGAGGGCCGGCTGCTGCTGCGCCGTGTCGACCGGGACCATCGCGATCGGAGCGGGCGGCCCGCTTTCCGGCGCCACCAGCATGGCGAGGCGCTCCACGCCGGCGGCCCAGCCGATGCCCGGCGTGGGTGGGCCGCCGAGTTCCGCCACCAAGCCGTCATAGCGACCGCCGGCCAGGACGGCGTTCTGCGCCCCGAGGGCATCGGTGGTGAACTCGAACGCGGTATGGCAGTAGTAGTCCAGGCCGCGCACCAGCCGCGGATTGGGGCGGAAGGCAACGCCGCAGGCGTCCAGTCCGGCCAGCACGGCTTCGAAGAACACCCGGGATTCGTCGTTCAGGCTGTCGGTGATCAGCGGCGCCTCGGCGATCAGGGCGCGGTCGCCCTCGTCCTTGGAATCGAGGATGCGCAGCGGATTGCGGTGCAGGCGGTCGCGGCTGTCCGCGGACAGGCGGTCCTGCCGGGCCGCGAAGTAGGCGATCAGCCGCTCGCGGTAGGTGGCGCGGCTCGCGCTGTCGCCGAGGCTGTTGATCTCCAGTACGACCGTGTCGGCGAGGCCGAGTGCGGCCAGGACGTCGGCGCCCAGGGCCACCACCTCCACGTCGGCCAGGGCATCGGCCACGCCGATCAGTTCGACTCCGACCTGGTGAAACTGGCGCAGCCGCCCCTTCTGCGGCCGTTCGTAACGAAACATCGGGCCGCGATAGAACAGCTTCAGCGGCACCTGCTGCAAAAGCCCGTTGGAGACCACCGCCCGGACCACGCCTGCGGTGTTTTCCGGGCGCAGGGTCAGGCTGGCGCCACCGCGGTCCTGAAAGGTGTACATCTCCTTGGCGACGATGTCCGAGGTATCGCCGAGCGATCGCGCGAACACCTCGGTGAACTCGAACGCCGGGGTCGCGATCTCGCCATAGCCGTAGCGTTCGGCCACGGCGAAGGCGGCCTGCTCGATGCGCCG
>REEP01000017.1 GCA_007695045.1 Rhodospirillales bacterium
TGGCGTTCTCCCTGGGCGACGGGCTCAGGCCCGGCTGCATCGCCGATGCCAACGATGCGGCGCAGTTCGCGGAGCTGGAAACCCTTGGCGAACTCACCCGGATCGCTTGGCAACATGACTGTCAGGTGATGATCGAGGGGCCCGGCCACGTGCCTATGCACAAGATCAAGGAGAACATGGACAAGCAGCTCGCCGTGTGCGGGGAGGCGCCGTTCTACACCTTGGGCCCCCTCACCACCGATATCGCGCCGGGCTACGATCACATTACCAGCGGCATCGGTGCCGCCATGATCGGCTGGTTCGGCACCGCGATGCTGTGCTACGTGACGCCCAAGGAACACCTCGGCCTGCCCGACCGGGACGACGTCAAGACCGGCGTCATCACCTACAAGATCGCGGCGCACGCCGCCGACCTGGCCAAGGGCCATCCGGCGGCACAGGCCTGGGACGATGCGTTGTCCCGCGCCCGCTTCCAGTTCCGCTGGGAGGATCAGTTCAACCTGGCCCTGGATCCGGACACGGCGCGCCGCTTCCACGACGAGACCATGCCCAAGGAAGCGCACAAGACCGCGCATTTCTGTTCCATGTGCGGACCCAAGTTCTGCGCCATGCAGATCACCCAGGACATCCGCGACCGGGTGGCGGGCGGCATGGCCGACATGGCCGAACGGTTTCGCGCCGGCGGCAGCGCGCTCTACCGGCCGCTGGATGAAGACGGTCCGGCCCCAAGCGGGTCGGGAGGGGCGCACGGTGGCTGACCTTTCGGCCGACCCTGCGCTGTGCGGCGGCAGCGCTCGGAGCAAAAGCGCACCGCCGCCCAGTCCCGCGCCCATTTCCGCCGCCAATGGAACGGCCGTGCACAGACAGCGCAGGTCTTGACGGGGAGATCCGCATTGCGGCAGCGCCGAGAGGGCAGTGCCAAATCGCTCATACCTCGATCACCACGGCAGCCGGGATGGTGCGCGGAACCGCCACGGGGGGCGAGGCGGCGGCCGCCACCAGGCAGCTTACGGCCACGGCGGTGACGGGGATGCGAAGGCGCATCCACCACCCGGGTGCCAGGTTGTGCGCCCAGGACCATCGATCCAGCAGCAGCACCGCGGTCAGGCCGGCGGCCACAGCGGCAATGCCGCGTTCGGGGGCCAGCAACAACGCCACCCAGGCGAGCAAAGCAGGCAGGGTGGCGGCCGACAGCAGCCCCCAGCGGCGCTTCAGCGGAGCCGATGCCGAGATGACGAAGCCCCAGTGGATGCCGCCGATGAACGACAGGATGACCGCACCATAGGCAATCAAGGCCCGCACCGCCAGTTCGCTGGGCAGCGGTCCGGCCAGCCAGGCGGTGGCGGCGCCGGCCACGAACGGGATCGCCCCGGCGGCGGTGAGCCAGGCGGCAGAGGCGGGTACGGGTGTGCGGTATGCCGGCATCATCCGCGGACGGAGCGTGATCGCGATGGCGGCGCGGCAGGCGGTGATCCCGCCGCCATGCGGTCGACGACCGCCCGCATCACCCCCCCCAGCACCCGAGTGGCGACACAGCGCGGCAGCAGGGCCGGGTTGAGGTAAGCCTGATCGATGCCGGTCACCTTGACCCTGTGCCGTCCCAGGGCGGCCAGACCCTGTCGCGCCACGGTATGCGGGTCCAGGGCACCCGGCAGGTTGCCGCCGGAGAATCCGGCCCGTGCGCCGAACTGGGACCGGGTGGCGCCGGGGCAGAGGGCCAGCACATCGATCGGCTGGCCGCGCAGTTCCTCGGCGACACCTTCGGCGAACGACAGATCGAACGCCTTGCTCGCGGCATAGGTGGTGAAATAAGGCACTGGTCCGAACGCGGCGGTGCTGGCAAGAATGATCAGTCCGGCCCGGCGCCGATCTCCGCGCGCCCGCGCGATCATGCCGGGAACCAGGCCGCGGGTCAGCAGCACCACGGCCATCACGTTGACGGCGACCGCGTTCCGTTCACTCGCAGGCGGATTGGAGACCACCGCCCCGAGCCGCCCGACGCCCGCATTGTTGATCAGGAGGTCGATCCCGAAAGCGTCGCCGCGCGCCACCACCGTGGCAACCGAGGCCTCGTCGGCGAGGTCGGCTTCGACGGTTTCGATCGTCCGGCCCGGTCGCGCGAGCTTGCGCTCGACCTCGGCCAGGGCGGCTGGGTTCCGCCCCACCAGCAGCAGGTCGGTGGTCGGCGGCAGCACCTCGGCAAAGGCGCGTCCGATGCCGCTGGTTGCCCCGGTGATCAGTGCCCGTCGGTATGCCAATGGCGTCCCGGATCTGGTGTCGCCGCCCGACAGCGCCGCGGAAACCAGGGCCTCCAGAAGGCAGCCTTCGCGTTTCACCATGTCCCTCTCCATCCTGCCGACCTCGTCCCGCCCCCTTGGTCGCATTGGCCCTCGTGACCGCGGGCGGCCCACCGTTTGCATCATGTTGCCCGGCAGTACGGCACCGGCGCCGGTGCGGATCGAAGGTCTGTGTGCCGGGCCTGCGATCTGCGCCGTGGCGGTTCATCCGCTGCGCCACCCGAAACGTAACATTGGGTGCATGTGAGAAAAACGCCCGAAGGGCTTGGGCAGCGCGAGAGAGGCCAAGCGATGATGATGTCAAATCGGCGGACCGGTTTCCAGTCTCCTCCCGATGAGTCGGTGGGGCAGTACATTCGGCGTGTCCAGAAGTATCCGTTGCTGACCGCCGAACAGGAAAAATCGCTGGCCCAGAAATTCGTCGCCGACGGCGACCGTGCGGCGTCGCACGCCCTGGTCTCCAGCCATCTTCGGCTCGTCGCCAAGATCGCCATGGGCTATCGCGGCTACGGCCTGCCGGTGGACGAACTGATCTCCCAAGGGAACCTCGGCTTGATGCAGGCCGTGGACCGGTTTGATCCCGAACGCGGATATCGCCTCTCCACCTACGCCATGTGGTGGATCCGTGCCGCCATCCAGGAATACATCGTGCATTCCTGGTCATTGGTGAAAATGGGCACGACGTCGGAGCAGAAGAAGCTGTTCTTCAACCTGCGGCGCATCAAGCGGCAGATCAAGGCGGTCGAGGAGGGTGACCTCGATCCCGAGAACGTGAGCGAGATTGCGATGCGTCTGAAGGTGCCGGAAAGCGAGGTGGTCAACATGAACCGCCGCTTGGCGGGTATGGATGCCTCTCTTAACGCACCGCTTCGGGACGAGAGCGAGTCCGAGTGGCAGGATTGGCTCGTCGATGATGGCGACGATCAGGAAGCGCGGCTCGCCGATACGCAGGAGCGGGCCGAACAGCGGCAGATGCTCGGCACGGCCCTCGAAGGGTTGAGTGCGCGGGAGCGGGACATCGTGTCCGAACGTCACCTGAGTGAGCGGCCGATGACCCTGGAGGCTTTGAGCCGTCGCTACGGGATCTCGCGCGAGCGGGTGCGCCAGATCGAGGTCGGCGCGCTGGCAAAGCTCAAGAAGGCAGTTCACAAGGCGGCGCGCAAACGCGGTTCCGGTTCACTGCCCGGGCCGAGTGGAGGCGGTGCCGCTGGGTCGCCGCGGCATGCCTGCGCCGCGTGACCGGTCATCGCGATCGAATCCGAGGGCTCCATTTCTACTCCACTGTACTTGCCAACGCACCGGCTCGGCCGTCCGTTGAGAAAGGATCATTGCCGTGAACGTCCAAGTTCGTACCGAGGTGACCGATGACCCCGATGTGCCGTTGTCGCCGCTTCGTCCCAGCCGGGCCGAGGCCGAAGCGGCGGTCGGGACGCTGATCCGCTGGGCCGGGGACGACCCGACGCGCGAGGGACTCGCCGGCACGCCGGAGCGCGTGGTTCGGGCCTATGAGGAATTCTTCTGCGGCTACAACGAGGATCCGGCATGGCTGCTCAGCCGGACCTTCGAAGAAGTCGATGGTTACGATGAAATGGTGATCCTGCGGGACATCGGTTTCGACAGCCACTGCGAGCATCACATGGTCCCGATCATCGGCAGGGCGCATGTGGCGTATCTGCCGGATCGGCGTGTCGTCGGCATATCCAAATTGGCGCGGGTGGTGGAGGCCTTCGCCCGCCGCCTTCAGATCCAGGAGACCATGACCGCCCAGATCGCCAACACCATCGATCAGGTGCTGGAACCGCGCGGGGTCGCCGTGGTGGTGGAGGCTCAGCATCAGTGCATGACCACCCGCGGGATCCGCAAACCCGGTGTGGCCATGGTCACCAGCCGCATGCTGGGCGCGTTTCGCGATGACCCGATGACGCGACGGGAGTTCCTTGCCATGATCTCCCCGCCCGCCGGCCGGTAAAGGCCGATCGCGCGCGATCGGAGGCCGTTCAATCCTATCCCGTGCACCCCCTGTCGAGCGTCGCCGCTCGGCAGGGGGTGGCGTGGTGGAGCGGCCGAACATCCCGCCAAAAATCCCTTTCGATGGACGTCAAATGCATGGCTGGCATCGGCTTTGGCTGCTGCGACCTGCCTTGACTTTTGATCCCGGCGGCGCAATCGTGCCGGCTGAAGGGAAGATTTGCAGGAACGTCGACAGCGGGGGAAGCGTGCGCGCCGGGCACCGGGTGCGATCAAGTAAACACGCCGGATCATAATAAGGGCCCGTCACCACCTTGGCGCGTTCGGACGACGGGTGCTCCGTGCTCTCCGGGCCTTCATGGTTCCGGCGCCGCAGTCGGCGATCGTTCCGGTCGTAAGTCCGGCAGTCAGTCCGTCAGTCGGTCCGTCCGTCAGGGGGGGCTGGCAGGGGGGTCTGGCA
>REEP01000093.1 GCA_007695045.1 Rhodospirillales bacterium
GAGACGTTCATTACCGGCTCCTACCCTTCCCTTCTGGTCTTGTTAAACCGGGACGTTGAGACTGTAGCCGGAAGCTCGCTCCGTGTTCAATCAATGTCGGCGTGATCGAACGGGACAGACAGGCCCGCGGGCCGGTATGTCAGCCGGGGAATCGTTCGAATCGGGTCGTCGCCGTGGTATATGGACGCCATGCAGGAGCCAAGCCCCGCGATTGTCATCATTCCTGCCCGGATGGCATCCACCCGCCTGCCGGGCAAACCCCTCGTCGATCTCCATGGCGAGCCGATGGTCGTTCATGTCGCCAAACGTGCCGCGGCCGCAGACATCGGCCCGGTGGTGGTCGCCGCGGCTGAGCCCGAGATCGCCAGCGCCGTCACCGCCGCTGGCGGCCGAGCGGTTTTGACCCGGCCGGACCACCCATCCGGCTCCGATCGGGTGTTCGAGGCGGCGCAGTCCATCGATCCGCAGCACCGCTATCCGATCGTCGTCAACCTCCAGGGTGATCTGCCCACGATCGAAGCTTCGGCCATCCAGGCCGTGCTGGCTCCGCTGGCGGACCCGGCGGTGTTGGTGGCGACCCTTGTGGCGGAGGCGGCGCCCGAGGAACGCGAAGACCCGAACGTGGTCAAGGCAGTGGTCGCACTGGCGCCGGGTTGTCGCAGCGGGCGCGCCCTTTATTTCAGCCGTGCCGCGGTACCCTGGGGCGATGGCCCGCTCTATCACCACATCGGAATCTACGCGTATCGGCGTGCGGTGCTGGCCCGCTTCGTCGGCCTCCCGCCAAGTGTACTGGAAAGGCGCGAACGGCTGGAGCAGTTGCGGCTGCTGGAGAACGGTCTGCGGATCGATGCCGCCCTCGTTGACACCGTTCCGCTCGGGGTTGATACTCCCAACGACCTCGCCCGGGCCCGCCGGTTGCTGGCGCCCAAGCCGGTCTGACCGCTCCGTCGCCTCGTGCCTTTCATCGCCTGACCGCCTGACCTGCTCCTGCTGATCATGACCGATCCGACGCGGACCATCGCCTTTCAGGGCGCGCTTGGCGCCTATTCCGATCTGGCCTGTCGCGTGGTGCGACCGGAAATGACGACCTTGCCGTGCCGTTCGTTCGAGGATGCCTTTAGCGCGGTACGCGACGGCCGCGCCGCCCTGGCCATGATTCCGATTGAGAACAGCGTCGCCGGCCGGGTGGCCGACATCCATCACCTTTTGCCGGACTCGGGCCTCCACATCATCGGTGAGCACTATCAGCGCATCAACCACCATCTGCTCGGCGTGCCGGGTGCGCGTGCCGAAGCGCTGACCCATGTCCACAGCCACATCCACGCCCTCAACCAGTGCCGCAATCTGATCCGCACGCTCGGCATCGAAGCGGTAGTCCACGTGGATACGGCCGGGGCTGCCGCCGAGGTCGCGGCCCGCAACGACCCCACCCAGGCGGTGATCGCCTCGGAACTGGCGGGTGCCACCTACGGCCTCGTTTCGCTCCGGGCCAACATCGAGGATGCGGAGCATAACACCACGCGTTTCCTGATCATGGCCAGGGAGGCGATCGTCCCCCATCCCAAGTCGGGGCCGACCATGACCAGCTTCGTGTTCCGGGTGCGCAATGTGCCGGCGGCGCTGTACAAGGCCCTCGGCGGCTTCGCCACCAACGGCGTCAACATGACCAAGCTGGAGAGCTACCTAGTCGGCGGACGCTTCAACGCCGCCCAGTTCTACGCCGAAGTGGAGGGCCATCCGGAACACCACAACGTGCGCCTGGCCATGGAGGAACTGGCGTTCTTCTCGCGTGAGGTGCGCCTTCTCGGCACGTACCCACAGCATTCCTATCGGCTGGAACAGATCGACGAGGACTGACGCCGGCGCCTGGTCTGCGGCCGCAACGGTGCGAGAGAGCCGGCCTGCTCAGGCTTTGCGCGCGTCGGTCTGCGCGCGGAACTGTGTGATGTCCGACCAGCCGTAGGCGGCCTCATGCACGGAGGCGGAGCCCAGGGGCTCATCCCGCTCGGCAACCCTTCGCCCGCCCATGCTCTCGTAAAAGAAACGCGCAGGATTGTCGGCCAACACCCAGGCCACGGCGGCGGTCATGCCGCGGGCGACAAGCGCATCGAACAGCCGCACCAGCAACCGCTGTCCGATTCCCAGATCCTGGAATTCCGGATGAACATAAAGGGAATAAATTTCCCCCGCCGGGGCCAAGCGTTTTTCCCGCACGCGGCCGCAACTGCCGAAGGCGACAATGCCGTGACTGTTGTTTTCCGCCACCAGCACGATTTCCCGGTTGCGTCGCTGACCCAACACCCGCGCCCACAGCGCGGTGTGATTGGGCAGGCTCATGCGAACCAGCACCGGTTCCGGCAGCAAGCCGGCATAGGCAGTCTGCCAGGATTCCACATGGACGCGGGCGATGGCGGGAGCGTCCACGGCATGGGCTTCACGGATCGTCAACCCGGCGGTCACGGTCACCCTCCGACGTTTCAGCATTCATCCCAGAAAATACCCCACTTCGGGTCGGAATGGGAGCCCCCCGAGGGGCTTCGTGCGGATGCCACGGTCGCATCCTTTGAATTGCCAGATAGGCGCCTCAGTATCCCTCCGCTACCCATTCGTCGATGAGGCAGCGCGCCAGCGATTCCCGGGTCGGCAGCCGGAGGCCCGAGCCGGCTCCCGCCGCCGCAATGTCGTTCCGGGTAAACCAGCGTGCATCCTCCAGTTCTTCAGCGTCCGGGTTCAGAGCCGCCTCAGCCTCTGCTTCGGCCCGAAAGCCCAGCATGATCGAGGCCGGGAACGGCCATGGCTGCGAGCCACGGTAGCTGACTTGCGCCACGGCGATGCCGGCCTCCTCCCGCACTTCCCGGGCGACCGCCTCCTCCAAGGTCTCGCCCGGCTCGACGAAACCGGCGAGCGCGGAGTAGAAACCGGGCGGCCAGCGCCGCTGTCTTGCCAGCAAGCAGGTCGCGCCGGTAGTGCCCGGCTCGCGACCGGTGCGCGTGACCAGCATCATGACGGCGGGGTCGGTGCGCGGGAACTGGTGCACCCCGCATCCCGGATTGTCGCAAACCCGCAGATGCCCGCCGTCTCCGCTGACGGTGGCACTGCCGCACACGCCGCAGAAGCGATGGTGCCGATGCCAGTGCAGCAGCCCGCGGGCGTAGGCGAGGCGGGCGGCCTCCTGCTCGCCAAGGCGCATCGCCACGCGCCGCAATGATACGGCACGCGCCGGTGCCGTGAGGGCGGACGCCGCGGTCTCGGCCAAGGCCGACAGGTCGGCAGCCAGCCACGGCACGCCGGACGGATCGAGGCCCAGCACCGCGGTCTGCTCGGCGGCGGCCAGCAGTGCCTGTCCCTGGTCGCCCGCGAACACGGCAGCGATCGGCGGGTCGGCCGCGTGCACGAAATTGGATGTCTGCCACACGGGCACGACCATCGCCCCGGCCTCGGTGTGGCAAACGTTCCGCCATCCGGCATCCCGCCGGCCTCGACCGGATCGGTCAAGGCCGCAACCGGCGTAGCAAAGTGGGGAGAAGGCCGCTCCGAAAGGTACTGGCATGGTCGGTACGCTGCCACAGCCGACAGCGGCCGGCAACCGGCCTGTCCCGGATCTGCGCCTCCGGATCTGCGCCTCGGGATCTGCGCCTCCAGCCTTGCCACACGGCCGGGGGCGGCTGATATAGTGTGTTGGGAGGCTGGCGGCGGACGGGTCCCTCGCCAACCCGGTCAGGTCCGGAAGGAAGCAGCCGTAACGATCCGGGCTCGGGCCGACCGTTCAGTCTCCCACGCGCGCTGCAAGCTCTGGCACAAGAGGGTGGCACCTGCCGGCCATGACCGAGTCCGACGCCCCCGACGGGGCCGCCGCGGCAGCCGCCGCCCCTGATCCGCCGGCCCCCTACCGGGTGCTCGCCCGCAAGTACCGGCCACAAACGTTCGGCTCCCTCATCGGCCAGGATGCCCTGGTGCGGACCCTCCGCAATGCGTTTCGCTCCGGGCGCATGGCGCACGCGTACATGCTGGCCGGGGTGCGCGGCATCGGCAAGACCACCACGGCCCGCATCATCGCCCGCGCGTTGAATTGTGTAGGCGCGGATGGCACCGGTGGTCCCACCGCCGATCCCTGCGGTGTTTGCGTGCACTGCCGTGCCATTGCCGAAGATCGGCATGTGGACGTTCTGGAGATGGATGCGGCCAGCCGCACCGGGGTCGATGATATCCGGGAGGTGATCGAAGGCGTTCGCTACCGGCCGACATCGGCCCGCTACAAGGTCTATATCGTCGACGAAGTGCACATGTTGTCGAAGCACGCGTTCAATGCGTTGCTGAAAACGCTGGAAGAACCGCCGGAACACGTGCGCTTCGTATTTGCCACCACCGAAATCCGAAAGGTTCCGGTGACGGTCTTGTCGCGTTGCCAGCGTTTCGATCTTCGCCGGGTGGACCAAGGTACCCTCGCTGCTCATTTCCGCGAGCTGGTGGGGCGGGAGGGTGCCCAGGTCACCGATGGAGCTTTGCAGATGATCGCCCGGGCCGCGGACGGCAGCGTCCGCGACGGGCTGTCCCTGTTGGATCAGGCCATTGCCCATGCCGAAGGCACCGTGGACGACGAGACGGTACGCCGCATGTTGGGGCTGGCCGATCGTATTGTGGTGTTCGACCTGTTCGAGGCGGCGATGGCCGGCGATATGCGCACCGTGCTCGATCTGATGGCGGGACAGTATGCGGCGGGCGCCGACCCCGCCGTCGTCCTTGAGGATCTGCTGTCGCTGACCCACTGGTTGACGCGGATTCGGCTCGTGGCGCAGGCGGCCGACGATCCCGGGGTGCCCGAAGCGGAGCGAGTGCGTGGCCGCAACCTCGCTGAAAAGCTCCCCATGCCGGAACTCACCCGTTCTTGGCAAATCCTTCTCAAGGGGCTGGGCGAGACCCGGGCCGCGCCCGAACCGCTACAGGCTGCGGAGATGGCCTTGATCCGCCTCGCCTTCGCCGCGCGGCTGCCGACCCCGGCGGAGGCACTGGCCAAGCTCGGCCCGGATCGGCCACAGAACTCGGCCCCACGGCACGCGGCAACCCACCCCGATGCCGGGGCTACGTCGGGTCTCGGTGGAGGGGCGCCGGCGGTGCACCGGGGGTCGGCCGATCCGCGAACGGGTCCCACTGATCGTGGCACGCACGCTGAAGCCATGCGGCACCCTGTCGTATCGAATTCCGCAACGGCAGCGACCTCCACGACGTCGCCCGCCAGATCCTCAGAGGCGGCGCCGGCTGCCGCCTTGCCGATGCCCGGTACCGCTGACAATTGCGAACTTGCGTCTTTCCAGGATGTGGTGGCATTGGCCGGTCGGCATCGGGAAGGCGTGCTGCAAGGTGCGCTCATCAATGCCGTGCACTTGGTGCGGTTCGAACCGGGCCGAATCGAACTGCGGCTGAGCGAACACGCGCCGCAGGACCTGCCGCATCGGCTCAGCCGCTTTCTCTCGGAACAGACCGGCAGTCGGTGGCTGGTGACGGTGTCGCGGGCCGACGGCGAAGGCACCCTGGCGGAACAGCGGGCGGCGGCAGATGCCCGGCGCATCGCGGCGGCCGCCGCCGATCCACTGGTTCGCGATGTTCTCGCCGCCTTTCCCGGTGCCCGCATTCGTGCCGTCCGATCTCTGGACGGACCCGCGATCGATGCCGGCCGCGGCGAACCCGGCCGGAACGACCCTGGTCCGGACGACCTCGGTCCAGACGACCCTGGTCCAGACGAATCGATCGGGGAACAATCTGGCCTGGAGGATCCGTGAGCCGGGAGATCGAACGCAAGTTTCTGGTGGTCGGTGAACCGTGGCACCACGCCGTCGCCCGCGTGGCGATCCGTCAGGGCTTTCTGTGCGCCGGCACCGGGCCGACGGTTCGGGTACGTATCGCCGACGACCGGGCCTATCTGACTATCAAGGGCGCCATGAAAGGCCTGACCCGGGACGAGTTCGAATACGCCATCCCCGTGGCCGATGCCGTCGCGATGCTGGACACGTTGTGCTCTCGGCCCCTCATCGAGAAGGTTCGGTACACGGTTCCGCATGCCGGCTACGCGTGGTCGGTCGATGCCTTCGCGGGTGATAACGCCGGTCTGGTGGTGGCGGAGATCGAGTTGGAGGACGAACATGAGATGCCGGCGCTGCCGCCGTGGGTCGGACAGGAGGTCTCGGACGATCCGCGCTATCTCAATGCCAACCTGCAGCGCCATCCGTTCTCGCGCTGGCAGGGCGGTGGTTGAAGAGCCGCCCATTCGATCATGTCGACGCAGGCGTCATGCGATTCGCATGTCCGCAGTGGCGGTCGCTGAACTACCGCTGGTGGCCGCCGACGCTGGGGCGACACCCATAAGATCTGGAAGCCGGGAGGAATGCTCACCATAACAGACTATTACGGCCCAGGTTGGTTGGGCTGCGGCAAACGGGGCCGCGGTGTGCGCGGCTCTCCGCGGATCGCGCCCAAATTAGACGTAAGCAGAACACTTGACATGGATGCGACAGCGGTTATCTGATGCCGCCGTGCAATGACACGATTGGGGGTATTCCTCATGAGCCACGTTTTTGTCTTTCCGGGCCAGGGTTCGCAGGCGGTTGGCATGGGACGCACCTTGTACGATGCGTTTCCGGTGGCGCGCCATGTGTTCGATGAAGTGGACGACGCCCTGGGTGAAAAGCTGACCCGGTTGATGTTCGAAGGTCCGGAGGACGAACTGACCCTGACGGCCAATGCCCAGCCGGCGCTGATGGCGATGAGCCTCGCCGCCATGCGGGTTCTCGAAAGCGAGGCGGGCGTCGATCTGCGCAAGGACGCGAAGTTCGTCGCCGGGCACTCCCTTGGGGAATACTCCGCGCTGGCGGCTGCCGGTGGCATCTCCATTGCCGACGCAGCGCGAATCCTGCGCGTGCGTGGGCGTGCGATGCAGACAGCAGTCCCCGTGGGGATCGGCGGCATGGCGGCTCTACCGCTCGACCTGCCGGAAGCGCAGACCGTCGCCGCGCAGGCGGCCGAGGACGATGTCTGCGCGGCGGCGAACGATAACGCTCCGCGTCAGGTGGTGCTGAGCGGTGCTCTGCGGGCGTTGCGTCGGGCCTTGGAGATTGCGGCTTCGTTCGGTGCCAAGCGAAGCATCATGCTGCCGGTCAGCGCGCCGTTCCACTGTGAGATGATGGCGCCGGCCGCCGTCCGTCTGCGCGACGCCCTGGCCGACGTCAGGCTGATACAACCGTCGGTGCCACTGATATCCAACGTCACCGCCGCCACCGTGGCGCATTCCGACGATATTCGTCGCCTTCTGGTGGAGCAGGTCACGTCAATGGTGCGCTGGCGCGAAAGCATGCAGCGTATGGTCGACCAAGGCGTCAACACGTTCGTCGAGGTTGGCGCAGGTCGCGTTCTTTCCGGTCTCGCACGCCGCATCGACAAGCGGCTCACTACCTTCTCCATCGGCGGGCCGGACGATATCAAGGCCTATCTCGCCGCCGCCTGAGCGCTTCGCCGACAGGGCCCCGCACTGGGATGTTCGAACTCGAGGGGAAGGCTGCCCTGATCACCGGGGCGTCTGGGGGCATCGGCGCGGCGATTGCCGAGGCACTGGCCGGACAGGGAGCCACGGTCGGGCTGTCGGGCACCCGGACCGCGGAACTCGAGGCGCTGGCCGGCCGGATCGGTGGTGCCGCGCACGTGCTGCCGGCTGACCTTGCGGACCCGGACAGTGCCGCCGGCTTGGTGAAATCGGCGGAGGCGGTAATGGGGCGGCTTGATGTCCTGGTTCATAATGCCGGAATCACGCGTGACGGGCTCATCGTGCGGATGTCGGATGCGGACTGGCAGAAGGTGATCGAGATCAACCTGACGGCCGGCTTCCGCTTGGTCCGCGCGGCGCTACGGTCCATGATGAAGGCGCGTTATGGTCGCATCATCGGGATTACATCGGTGGTCGGTGTCACCGGCAATGCCGGGCAGGTGAACTACGCCGCGTCAAAGGCGGGCATGATCGGGATGATCAAATCAGTGGCACACGAAGTGGCCAATCGGGGAATCACCGCCAACTGCATTGCCCCCGGCTTCATCGAGACCGATATGGTGCGCGCACTGGGTGAAAGCCGACGGGACGGAATCGTCGCCGCCATACCTGTGGGCCGGATCGGATCGCCGAACGATATCGCTGCTTGCGCCGCCTACCTAGCCAGCGACGAGGCCGCGTACGTGACCGGTCAGACGTTCCATGTCAACGGCGGTCTGGCCATGATATGAGCACAAGCTGACGACGCCAAGGCTGCGCAAGGGCTCAGCCCCGGCGCTTCGGCCATGGCAGGTGTCGAGGGAACCCGGCCGACCGTAATGCCAAAATGGCTTGAAACAGCGCCTGGTTGCCGCGACAACCAAACTGACGCCGGACGCGATGTTCGGCGGACCCACCTTCCACTGATCAATCGAGGATAAATGCAATGAATGACGTGGCCGAACGGGTGAAAAAGATCATCGTCGAACATCTGGGCGTGGAGGAAGCCAAGGTGGTCGAGAATGCCAGCTTCATCGATGATCTCGGAGCCGACAGCCTGGATACCGTCGAGTTGGTGATGGCCTTCGAGGAAGAGTTCGGGATCGAAATTCCTGACGAATCGGCGGAGAAGATCACTTCCGTCAAGGATGCTGTCGAGTACATCAAGAACGCAACGCAGTAGGCGCCGAGGGACCTTCACCCGCTGCTTTTGGCGGAGGGTCGAGGCCATCGGCGATCGGATGCGAATGATCTGGGCAGAGTAGCAGGGCAATATGAGACGAGTAGTTGTGACGGGGCTTGGCCTCGTAACGCCGCTCGGATGCGGCGTGAAGGTCAACTGGGATCGGTTGACCAACAGCCAATCCGGAATCGGCGCCATTCAGAGCTTCGATGTGTCGGATCTGCCGTCGAAGATCGCGGGCCAGGTGCCCCGTGGCGAAACCGCCGAGGGCAAGTTCAATGCGGATGACTGGGTCCCGCCGAAGGAGCAGCGGCGCATGGACACCTTCATCATCTACGCGCTGGCCGCCAGCGAGCAGGCCATCGGGGATGCCGGTTGGCGCCCCACCGACGCCGAGGGGCTCGAGCGCACCGGCGTCATGATCGGCTCAGGTATCGGTGGACTGCCCGAGATCGCCAAGGGCTCGGTCACGATGGAAACCTCCGGGCCGCGTCGACTGAGCCCGTTCTTCATCCCGGCCGCCCTGATCAATCTGGCGAGCGGTCATGTTTCCATCCGCTACGGCTTCCAGGGGCCGAATCACTCCGTGGTTACCGCCTGTGCCACCGGCGCCCACGCTATCGGCGACGCCGCCCGCCTGATCATGCTGGACGATGCCGATGTGATGATCGCGGGCGGCGCCGAAGCCGCTGTCTGCCGGCTGGGCATCGCCGGCTTCGCTGCGGCCAAGGCGCTTTCAACCCGGTACAACGATACGCCCGAGAAAGCATCCCGCCCGTGGGATGAAGGCCGGGACGGTTTTGTCATGAGCGAAGGTGCGGGCGTTGTCGTGCTTGAAGAATATGAGCATGCCAGGAAGCGTGGTGCGAATATCTATGCCGAGGTGGTGGGCTACGGCCTCTCGGGGGATGCGTTCCACATCACCGCGCCGTCGGAGGACGGACGTGGTGCCTTCCGCTGCATGCAGGCCGCCATGCGCCGCGCCGGCCTCAATCCCGATGAGGTCGATTATGTCAATGCGCACGGCACATCCACGCCCCTTGGCGACGAGATCGAATTGGGCGCGGTGAAGCGGGTGTTCGGCGACGCCGCCTACAAGCTTTCGATGTCGTCGACGAAATCGGCGGTCGGCCATCTGTTGGGGGCGGCCGGTGCTGCCGAAGCGATCTATTCCATTAAGTCGATCGAGACCGGCGTGGTGCCGCCGACGCTCAATCTGGAAACACCGAGTGCGGGCTGCGATCTCGACCTTGTGCCGAGTGTGGCCAAGGAACGCCCGGTCCGCGCAGCGATGTCAAACTCCTTCGGCTTCGGAGGGACCAATGCCTCGCTGATTTTCAAGGGGGTGCATTGACGGCCGGGAGGACTAGCGGTCCGTAGGTGATCATGCGCCTGCTTCTTGTCGTTGGCATGATGGTACTGGCCGCTGCAGCGGGCGCTGGCTACTGGCTGTACGAGGCTTACAGGCAACCGGGTCCGCTCGCCGCCGAGGCGACGGTGGTGATCGAGCCGGGCGTCGGTGGTGCCGCGATAGCGCAGCAGCTTGCCGATGAGGGCATAATCGCCAACGCCCTCGCCTTTCGCCTTGGCACCCGTCTCGCCGGTATCGGCGGGGCACTGCAAGCGGGAGAATACACCTTCCCGCCGGGCATCGGTGCCGCTGCGGTGGCCCAGGCCCTGACGCGCGGCGCCGTCCGTATCCACCGCCTGACCTTGCCGGAAGGGCTCACGTCCAAGCAGGTGGTCAGTTTGCTTCACGAGGTCGATGCGCTTGCCGGGGTCGTGGACGGCGTCCCACCCGAGGGGAGCCTGCTGCCCGAGACATACCATTTCACCCGCGGCGACCGACGTGACGCAATGATCGCACGCATGTCCGATGCGATGGCGCGTGTCCTGGCCGATCTGTGGGAACAACGGGCTCCCGATCTGCCCCTGACGAGCCCGGAAGAAGCGCTGATCCTCGCCTCCATCGTGGAGAAAGAAGCTGCCCTGGCGGAAGAACGCCCCAGGATTGCCGCCGTGTTCATCAACCGGTTGCGCCGAGGCATGCCGCTGCAGGCTGATCCCACCGTCATCTACGCCGTGAGCGACGGCGACGGCACCCTGTCACGGCCACTCACCCGGGCCGACCTGCGCACGCCTTCGCCTTACAACACGTACACGATAAACGGTTTGCCGCCGGGCCCCATCGCCAATCCCGGAGCGGACTCAATTCGTGCGGTTCTTAACCCGGCCGATACCGACGAACTCTTTTTCGTTGCTGATGGCAGCGGCGGGCATGCATTTGCCCGTACCTTGGCTGAACACAATCGCAACGTGGCCCGTTGGCGGGCCCACTTGCGCCGAAACGCCGAGTCATCAGCCTCTGAGTGATTCCGTGCCATGATCCCGAACGGCACTCGTGCCTGAAGGATGGGCAAACCCTTGCACGCTTTGTCCGCCCCCTTTAGGGTATCTCCGTTCGCAGTTTGGGTGGGGTGGCCCCGCGCTGGCGCGAGCATGAATGGCCCCGCGAGCACGCGCTTACTTCCTGGGTTCTCTCGCGGACTCAGGTGGTTGTCGCACTCACACTGGGTTGTCGGCAGAAGGGTGGAATGGCCTGTGCACGTCCCCGATGGCGGCCCGCGGTCCGCGCGGGCGCGCACGATGTTGCGATCCGGCCGCATCTCGCCCGCCGTGGTCCGTCATCGTTCCATTGGATCGTTTCCCCGATCGTGCCGGCCCCCATCAACGCACAGGAATCGCTGTGACTTTGCACTCGATGACGGGCTTCGCCCGAACCCAGGATCAGGCCCTCGACCGCAGCTGGACGTGGGAGGTCAGAAGCGTGAACGGCCGCGGACTCGAGGTTCGAAATCGGCTGCCCGCCGGCTTCGAAGGCTTGGAAATCGCCGTGCGCGAACGGGTCGGTCAGATGTTCAAGCGTGGCAACTTCTGGCTTACGCTGGCCGTCATGCGGATGCCGGGCCAGGCTACCGTCCGGATCAACTACGCTCTTCTCAACGATGTGCTGGCGATTCTACCAGGCATCCAAAAACAGTTGCCGGATCTTCGTCCGCCCAGTGTCGACGGCATCCTGGCTCTGCGCGGCATCGTGGAGCCGGTGGAGGAAGATATCAGCGAAGAACGCAGGGCTGCGCTGGAGGCCGGGATCCTGGAAACCCTCGGGAACGCGCTTAGCAGTCTCGCCGACATGCGCCGTCAGGAGGGTGCCTACCTGGCGGATGTCATCCGCGATCACGTCCGGCGTATCGAGACACTCTGCGCCGACGCAGGGGCACTGGCGGCGGCGCAACCCGGCGCTGTGCTTAAGCGTATCCGGGAACAGCTCAGAACCCTCGTGGAGGCATCGTCATCGTTGACGGAAGAACGCCTGACCCAGGAAGCGGCGGTGCTGGCGGCGCGCGCCGATCCGCGCGAGGAGATCGATCGTCTCAAGGCCCATTGCGACGCGGCGGTAACGCTGCTGGGCAGTAACGGACCGGTCGGCCGTCGCCTCGATTTTCTATGTCAGGAGTTCAATCGCGAAGCCAATACGCTGTGTGCCAAGTCGGTGAACGTGGAGTTGACGCAGATCGGTCTCGAACTCAAGTCAACGATCGATCAGCTGCGTGAGCAGGTCCAGAATATTGAGTGAAAAAGACCACGACGGGAGCCTTTTGGGCTCTCAGGCTCTGGTTCAACGCGTCGGTATCATGGTCGTTCTGTCGTCGCCGTCGGGGGCCGGAAAGACCACCATCACCCGCGCCCTGGTGGCTCGCGACCCAGCCCTGATGATGTCGGTTTCGGCAACGACGCGCCCGCCGCGTCCGGGAGAACAGCCCGGCCGGGACTATCGGTTCATGTCGGCCAAGGCGTTCGATGACGTGGCCAACGCCGGCGGTTTTCTGGAACAGGCGGAGGTGTTCGGCAACCGTTACGGCACGCCGCGAGAGCCGGTGCAGCAGGCTCTGGCTGCCGGCCGCGACGTCCTGTTCGATGTGGACTGGCAAGGCGCGCGACAGCTCAGGGCGAGCGGCCTCGCATCTCCCGTGGCGGTGTTCATCCTTCCGCCCTCTCGCGCCGAACTGGAGCGGCGCCTGCATACCCGGGCGCAAGATACGGTGGCCGTGGTGGAGGCCCGCATGGCCAAGGCAGCGTCGGAAATGAGCCACTACGCGGAGTATGATTACATCGTCGTCAATCGCGACGTGGAGGCCAGCATTGCCGCGGTGCAAGCCATCATTGTGGGGGAACGGCACCGCCGCTGCCGTTTGCCTGGGCTCAACGAGTTCGTCCGCCGGCTGAGTGGCGCGGGATAAGGTCCGGCTCAGTGTCGCCGCCGCCCCGCGGGGACGGCCGGCTCGGCCGATTTCCTGGCGGCGCGTTGGGCGGCTTCGGTGCGGGCCAGGGCACAGAACTGTTCCACGGTCAATTGCTCCGCGCGCGCGGTGGGGTCGATGCCAGCGCTTTCCGGCCTGACGCCGATGGCTTTGAGGCTCTGCCGCAGCATCTTGCGGCGCTGGCCGAACGCGGCAGCGGTGACCGTTTCCACGGCCGTCCACGTTGCCGGTGCCAGTGGGGCCGGACGCGGGGTCAGGGTCACCACGGTGGAGGCCACCTTGGGTGGCGGTGTGAAGGCCTCCCGGGGAACGTTGAACTCCCGCCTCACCGTGCACAGCCACTGCGCGATGACACTGAGCCGGCCGTACTCGGAGGTCGTCGGCACGGCAAGCAGGCGGTCAGCCACCTCCTTCTGAAACATCAAGGTCAGGCTGAGATAGCCGTCCACCTCCCGAAGCCAGCGGATCAGCAACGGTGTGGCCACGTTGTACGGCAGGTTGGCAACCACCTTGCGCGGGGCGGGCACCAGGTCGGTCGTAGCCACCGCCAGGGCGTCGTCCGCGACCACGCGCAGTCGTGCCGGAAAGGCTTGTGCCAGCTCAGTGATGGCGGCAACGCATCGCGGGTCCTTCTCCACGGCGACGACGCTCTCCGCCCCCGCCCGCAGCAGGCTCCGTGTCAATCCGCCGGGGCCCGGCCCCACTTCGATGACATGAACCCCGCCAAGATCGCCGGCGGCCCGGGCGATCCGGTCCGTCAGGTTCCCATCCAGCAAGAAGTGCTGACCGAGGCTGCGACGGGCATCCAGCCCGTGCCGGGCGATCACGTCGCGGAGCGTGGGCAGGCTCGCGGTCGCTGGCCTCACGCCGGTGCCCGACCGGCTCGCCGCGCCGCCATGGCGGAAGCCAGTCTCATCGCCGCCACCAGGCTGTCGGGACGAGCCGCACCGGTGCCGGCGATATCCAGAGCCGTTCCATGGTCGGGCGACGTCCTGACGAACGGCAGACCCAGCGTCACATTGACGCCGCCGTCGAAGTCCAGCGCCTTCAGCGGTATCAGGGCCTGATCGTGATACATGCAAAGAGCCGCATCGTAGCGATCCCGCATCGCCGGCGTGAACAGGGCGTCGGGCGGTACCGGTCCGACTGCGTGGATGCCGGACGCCTGCAGTCGGGCCACGGCGGGCGCGATGATGTCCGGTTCTTCCCGACCCAGAGCCCCGTCCTCGCCGGCGTGTGGATTCAGGCCGGCCACCGCCAAACGCGGTACCGCGATCGCGAAATCCCGCACCAGCGCGGCCGCGGTCACGTTTCCGGCGAACACGATGGCCTCGGTCGACAGCTCGGCGACGGCGGCGCGCAGCGGCCGGTGCACCGTCACCGGCACCACACGCAAGGCGGCGCCGGCAAGCATCATCACCGGTCTGACGTCCGGTCCGGAGAGTGCCGCGAGAAACTCGGTGTGGCCGGGAAAAGCGAAGCCACCATCGTACAAGGTTTTCTTGTGAACGGGCCCGGTCACCAGCGCTGCCGCGGCGGTCTCCACGAGCGAGACCGCCTCCTCGATCGCCGCCACCACCGCTGGGGCATTGGCTGGCGTGGGGTGGCCGGCATGCGGCGGTCGGGCCAGTGGACGATGCAGCACCGGCAGGGCGTCGGCAAACACCGAAGCGGCCTCGGCCGCCGAGGCCACGCACCGGATCGGCACGGTCAAGCCCAGTTTCCTCGCCCGGCTCGTCATGAGTTCGCCGTCGCCGACCACGACGAAGGTTGGCAGCCGTCCCCGACGCCGCGCGTCCAACCCGGCCTGGAGCCAAGCCGACAAGATGATGTCGGGGCCGATCCCGGCCGGCTCGCCAAGGGTGATCGCCAGCGGTAGAGGAGGGGCATTGGCCTGCACGGTCATCGTCGCCCGTGATTCGCGAGAGTCATATCCGGATGTCGACGAACGCGTCCCGGCGAAGATCGCGGATCATGCGGCGTGCGGTCGCTTCCAGCCGTTCGTTGAAGATCATCTCCCGAACCTGCTCGCGGATCTGTGTCGAGACGGCTGCTGCATCCCGGGCACAGACCATCAGCAACACCACAGTGTCGCCGTCAACGAATGGCTCGGCCGTCTGCCCGGGGCTCAAGCCCCGTAGGCGATCGCGTCGCACCCCCTGAAGCTGCGACGTCTCCACCAGAGTTGGACCACGCATCTCGGCCGTATCGTCCGCGGCCGCGCGTTCGGCGAGGCTTTCGCAGCTTGTCACCCCTTGTGCCAGGTCGCGGGCCCGCTCCAGTGCTCCTGCCGGGCCGTCACCGGCACTGCCCAGGGGAACCGCAATCGCCACCTCCTGGACCATGATGCCATCGCTGCCATCGCCGACGCCGGCAGCGATGCGACGATCGATCATCAGAATGATCTGATAGCCGGAGAGGGTGGTCAACGGCCCCAGCACCTGGCCGGGTTCGAGGTCCTGGATCGCTCGTCGGGTGTCCGGGTCCATTTCATCCGGGCGCAACCACCCGAGGTCGCCACCTACGGCCGCGGACGCCGCGGCGGAATAATTGCGGGCCAGAGCCTGAAAATTAACGCCCTCGCGCAACTGGGTCATGATCCGGCGCGCCAGGGCGACCATGTCTTCGGCGGTGGTGCTATCGTCCACCGGCAGCACGATTTCGGCCAAGCGGTATTCCGGTTGTCCGGCGGTCTCCCGCATTCGGGCGATCCGGGCATCCACGTCGTCCTCGCTGATTCGCCCCTGGACGCGGCGGCCGACCGCCTTCACCCAGGCCAGTTCGGATTCCACCTGCTCGATCAGTGTGGCGATATCGATTCCGGCGCTTTGCAACAGGGCCGGGAGCTGATCCGGCGGCACCCCGATCTGACCGGCAATCCGCGTAAGTGTCCGATCGATCTCCTCCCGCGTCACCTGAATATTGAGGCGCCGCGCCTCCTGCATCTTCAGTTTCTCGTCAATCAGCATTCGAATGACATGGGGCGCGGCCCGACGCTGGTTCTCCACCGACAGTGCCTGACCGGTGGTGGCCAGCAGCAGCGCAACCCGGTTCGCCAGGTCGTGTACCGAGATGACGTCGTCATTCACGACCGCAGCGATGCGAAGCGTCTCCTGCGCCCGTGCCGGCCCGGACATCGCGACTGGCCATGTCAACGCCGCGAGCAGCAGCACCAAAACCGCGAGGGACGTCGGCCTTATCCTGCCAGCAATCATCATCCTGTCCGTCTGTTCAGAACCGCGTCTCCGACTCGCCCAGGGTCTTGAGGCTGACGCGAATGAAGAAGCTGTTGTCCGGCACGAGGTCGCGATCACGGAAGGTCTGTCGTGTCCAGCTGCCGTCCAGGAGGAAGCACTCGTCCTCGTACGTGAAGCCAAGCCCCACCCGGCGCAACCCGCCGTCTTCGGCCAGATCCGTCAGGCTGAACGCGCGACCCTGCCAGTGGCGTGTCAACTGGCTGCGCAGATCGAGGGCCAACTCCTCCCGGCCTTCAAATTCGTCACCGCGCTCGTCAGCGAAAAACAAGTAGCGCCCACTCAGCCTCAAGGCACGAATACCGCCGCCGAACTGGACTTCGTTCCGCCGGAACCCCGCATCCTGGGTGTTGACCCGGGTCCGATACCCGACATTGAACCAGGGTGCGAACGAAGCGTCAACGGAAGCGACCACGTCGGACAGCCTTGAGCCCAAGCCGGATGCCTCGTCCAGGATGGCGTTCTGTTGAACCCGGTAGCTCTGTCCAATGAACGCGGTCAGGCTCTGGCCATCGGATGTGAACGCCTGCCACTCCAGGCCATAGTTGAGCCGGGTTCCACCCTCGACCCGGTCGAGTCCGGGAAAGCGGTTGGCGCTGATGACGTTGTTGACGTCGATCTCCACATCCTGACTGTCCTCGTCCGGAATCTTGTTGGAGTTGCCGCCGATCGGGGCGATCGCGATCTGCGCAACCGGCTCCACGATCTGGTTGACACGGTCGCCCATCCGCACCCAAGGCCAGCGCCAGCCAACGGACAACTGCGGCCAAATCCGGCCCGAAAAGCCCGTGAATGGCGTCTTGTCGCTGTCGCGCTCGAGTTCATGGACGTGGTAACCGTCAGCCCAGACCGAGGCGGTGACCTCGTAAAGGCCGCCGACAATATCCGTGAGCGGCAACGACCAACCGGCCCGCGCGGACAGCCGTTGGGTATCGTTGCCGTCGCGTCGGACCAAGCTGGCCAGGTTCAGGTCGACCGTTGTTCGGCCGCCATAGGGATCGAGGGGGGCGGAAAAGTTGTAATCAATCAGGGGGGCAACGATAGGCTGCTTCTTCGGGTCGGCACCTGCCTCCAGGGGTTGGAAGCTGAAGGCTTGAGCGCTGAGGTAGCCGTGCCGGCCGAACCGTTCGGCAAGCCCACGAGAGGTCACGGTCCGGGACGGCCCGCCGAAGCCGTAGCGGCGCAGGTAGGTGTCATCGGATGTGCGGTTGAATGCGGCGCTCGCACGCCAACGCTGATTGATGTCGTACCGGAACGAACTGAATACGTGGCCACGGATGTCGTCTTCGCTGTCCACGGTGCCGCTGCCGTCAAATTCCAGCAGGCCGTGTTTGAACGCCTGCCGGTATTCGAGCCCCAGCACCGGGCCTTCTTCGGATGTGTAGATCGGGGTGATGGTGGCGTCCTTGTGGTCGGAGATCGCCCAGTAGAACGGCATGCCGATAATGAAGCCGAGGTCGGTCGATGTGCCGACGATGGGAAGCAGGAACCCGGTCTTCCGGGTCACGGTCGGGTCGGGATGGGACAGGAACGGCGTGTAGAGAACGGGGATGCCGCCCAGTTCGAGCCATGCGTCGCGGTATTCGATTTCGCGTGCTGCTTGGTCATGGCGAACCTGGACCGCCTTGATCTGCCACAGCGGCGCCCGTGTTGGGTCGTCGGCGCACAAATCGCAGGGCGAGTACACCGCCTTTCTCATCTCGGTCAGGTTGCCTTCCCGCCGTACCGCCCCCACCGCCGCGAACCGGGCGCCATCGGACATGATGACGCGGATGTTCTCGATAAGCCCGCTGCGCAAGTCACCGGTGATCTCCACCCGATCGGAGAACAGGACCTCGCCCGATGGCTCCAGCAACGCGACGTTACCCGTGGCCGTCATCAGGTCGCGCCGCTGGTCATAGGTGACTTCGTCGGCCAACAGGATGCGTCCCTCATGGTCGATCTGGACCCGGCCAACCGCACGCACGATTTGGCGCTCTCGATCATGGATGAGTTCATCGGCGGTGAAGACGATCGGATCGTCCTCGGTCCAGTCGACAGGCTGTGCCGCCGCCGCTGTTGCCGCCAACGACGCGGCGACAACCATTGCACCGAGCCACCCCCCTGCGCGCGCCATCGATCCTACCCGTCCTCCAGGTGCAGCAGCAGCGAGAGGCCCAGAAGCGCGGCCATCACCGCCGGAGTCCATGCCGCCAGCACAACCGGTGCCCGGTCCGAAAGGCCGATGGCATGGATAATGTCCGAGAAGAGGTAGATCAGAAACCCGCCGGCAACACCGCCGACGATGACCACCGTAGCACCGCCGCGACGGGCATGACGCAACGTGACCGTCGCCGCGATCAGGACCATGGCCGCCATCAGCAGCGGTGTCGCCAGCATCACTTGGTAGTGCAACCGGTGGCCGGTTGCGGCAAACCCCGCTGCCTCCAGGGTGCGTATGAAATCGGGCAGTCGCCAGAAGGAAATGGTTTCCGGTGAGGCGAAGCTGTCCTCGATCCGGGACCGGGTGAGGTCGGTGGGCATCCGGTAAAAGGGCTGGTATCGGGCTGGCTGTTCGGGCGTGAAGAACCACACCTTTTCCAAGGCCCAGGCGCCGGAGATCAGGCGAGCGCGGTCGGCTTCGATCCGCCGGGCGAAGCGGTCGGGGCCGCTGAATTCGAACACGATGACCCGGCGCAGTTCCACCGTGTCGTTCGTCCGCGACACCCGATCGGCGCGGATCACGGCCGCGCCGTTTGCCGTCGCTTGGCGCAACCAAAGCCCGGCCTCGGAAATGAACAGTGGGTCGGTGCGCTTGTGCATATGGATCGCTTCGATCCGTTCGAAACGCGCCAAGGTGGCCGAGGCCAGAGGGCTCACCCCGGTGGCCTGGAGCACACCGAACGCCATGGCAACGATCAGGGGGCCGGCAAGAAACTGCCACACGGAGATGCCGGCAGCACGGATCACGACGAGTTCATGATGGCGCGACAGGCGCCAGAATACGGCCATGGCCGCGAACAAAGCCGCGAACGGGAAGGCCTTTTGGCCCAAAACGGGCAACTTCAGAATCGCCATCTCAAAGACAAGGCCAAGCGAAACATCATCCTTGGTCGCGGAGCGCCGCAGCAATTCTACCGTATCAGCGAGAAAAATTATGAACAGAAATCCGCCCAAGACGGTCAGAAATGAAACTGCGTATTGGCGCGCCAGATACCCTGTCAGTCTCTGTGGAAAATGAGCCATGATACCCGCATGGTCTCCGGTATGGCGATGTTAAGTTCTGGCGCCGGCGGCAGCTGCCGGACGCAAATGTTGATGTGCTGGCCTGTCGGCAAGACGCGGCCCGCTTGCCAGCGCCCAAAGGCTCACGACGATCGGGGTCAACGCCAACACGTACATCAGCGGCACCAGCACGAGGTGGCGCGCGGCCAGGTTTTCGAGGCCGAGAGCCCCCAGAGCGAGCGCCAGGATGATCGCGGCGGCAATCACGGTCCGCCGTGTCTGACCGCTGCGGACAAAGGGGCCGGTGAGCAGAAAGGCGGTTCCCACCAGTGCGTACCCAAGCACGGTGAGCGGCCCGGTCAGCCGCCGATGTGCTTCCACCTTGAACTTGCCCAAATCCTGAGGCGATACCGTCAGATCATCGTCCGCATCGAGCAGTTCCAGGAGCGAGCGTTCCCTGGCATCGCGGTAGCGTGTTGCCCGATCGGTAACAGCATTCTCGGCGAGATCGTGCGTGTAGCGCTCGAAGTAGAGCACGGAGAGGTAGCGGCTGTTTTTGTTCACTTCCTGCCGGCTGCCGTTGACCAGGATGACCTGGCTGCCGTCGGCTCCTTGAACCAGGGATCCGCGTTCTGCGATCAGCGTGTACGGAGCGGGATCGCCGCCCGGATCGTGAACGACGATGCCGCGCAGGGTGCCGTCCCGGTCACGGTCGCGGACGTAGATGGTAACGCCATCGCCGACGTCGGTGAATTGCCCTTCCTCGATCAAGATCCGTGAGTAGTCTTGCCGAGCCAGCCATTGCATTTCCTTGAAAGCCGTATACGAAGCCGGGAGAACCGTAAAATACAGGCCGTAGCTGACCGCCATCACAAATAACCCTACGATCATCACTGGACGGCTTAAGCCGATTGGGCTGACGCCCGCCGCCTGCATCACGACCAGCTCGCGGTCGTTGCTCAATCTGTTGTAGACGAAAAGTACCGTAACGGCCACGGCAACGGGCAGGATCACCACAAGGAAGTTCGGAATCAGCATCGCGATCAGCGTAAAAAAAGCCCCGACATCCAGCCCGCGGTTGACGATCCAATCGACAAAGCGGAGGGACTGGGTCAGCCAGAGGACGCCGGTCAGAATAGTTGTCACCAGCATCATGCCAATCAGCAACTGTTTGAGGACCTGCCGGTCAAATGCGCCTGGCACGCAGGTTTCTCCATCTGCGTCGTTCGAGCGGTCACACTGCAGAAAAAGTTACGTATAATCAAGGCGCACGGTCCGCGGCTTCGTCCCAAGCCCGGCGCGTGCATCTACCTTGCTGCGGACACGCCGCAACAACTGTCAGCGGACCCTTCTGCCCGTGGTCCGCCCGGGGCCTTCGCAGCGAAATCGTGCATGTGGGTGCCTCCCCACCTTGAATGGACCTGATGACGGATTAATCGGGCGTTAAATCCAATGATGCTATCATTGTGCGAAAAGCTCGGACGATGATCCGCTTCGCGGCAGCAAGCACCAGGGGGCGCACCACGGCCAGAGCGAGCCTGACGTCGCGCACGATATCGGTTCAACGAACTGCTGCGTGCCGGTATTTTTCGGGCAGATGCTGCCCATACTCGTTGAGGCGAACTGATGCCATAAAAAGAAAGATATAGGCATTTATCTCCAGAAACTCCTCCCAGAATCCAGGGTCGTACAAAACAATGAGCCCCTTGTCGACCATTTGAGCGCCAGCCATCAATGCAGCGAAGATATACAGTGGCATCGACAGGTAACTGGCCGTAAAACGGAATGCCCTTATAAAGAAGCCTCGATTTAGGAGCAGAAAAAATAAGAGCAATGCAAGTAAAAATACAAAAATTCCGTCCCTGATTGGGCCTGACGTCAAAGCGTGCGCCCAATTCGGCATAGCGAATGGCCGGAAATCAACCTCCCTGAAAAACATGGAAAAACAGACGAATGCCATGATTGCCGAGGCGATCCTAAGCTCATGTCTCAGATTGTATACTGCTAGTGCAGATAAGGCGAGCCCAGCCGCCAGAAGCGCAGCCTGCGTATTCTCAATAATACCATTTTCCACGGACAGGCGTGCTTTCCCAAAAAACGGGATAGCAAGTAACATAAGTATGTTTATTGCTACGGCACCAGAAAATATCAAAATGGTGGATCGGGTGGGGTGTAGGTCACCTATGCGTGCCGCTGCCCATTGATTCATTGGGATAGTCCCGTACCTTTGGCCCTGCATCAGAAAAGCGCTCTCGCATGATTGCCAGCTGTGTTCTTCGCAAATTTCCGCAGCATGACCCTCAAAGCGGTGAACGCCGGTCTTTGGCTAGGCCACAGTTTTTGTCATCTGGATGTGCGACCAACCGTAACATTTTCGTCATGCAGTCACCAGAGACAACGGCCGCCGCCCCGCCACTGCAGCGGTGCGACATCGGAAAGGCCTCGTTTCTTCCGGCAGCGGTCGCTCGCATGATGGCGCTGGCGCTGCTGGCTGGGGGGCTTGCGGCCTGCGGGTTCCTGCCGCCGCCGGAAGTGTTTCGCGCCGACTTCTGGTCCACGCCCGCCGATCCACCCTTGCCACACCCCGCACCTGATCCGCACATGAGACTGGCGGGTTATGACGATCCGCCGTGGGGACTGTCTCGGGCAGTACCGGGAAACACGGCAGGACCAGTCGAGGGACACGCCATGGCTCAGCCGCCGGCTGCTCGCGCCCTGCCTGTGCCTGCCACGGCCCCACAACAGCGCCGGGACCCAAAGGGCGCGCCGCCGGCCCAGGCATCGCTGGCGGCGCCACCCATCGACGCGGTGGAGGCGCCGGCTTCGACGTCGCAGGCGTCACAGCAACGCTTATCGCCCGACGGCCCGGCGGTTCATCTCGGGTCTTATCGCACGCGCGCCGAGGCATTGCGGGCTTGGCCGCAACTGAGCCGCGCGTTCCCTGACCTGCTGTCCGGTCTCCAGCCCGACATTCGGGAGGTCGCGGCGGGCGAGGATGGCCGCGCGATCTGGCGGCTGATTGCGGGCAACATATCGAATTCTGCCGACTCCGCCGGCCTGTGCCAGGAACTCAACCGCCAGCACCAGTTCTGTCGCCCGGTCGGCAACGGCTCGGGGTGAGCGACTATCTTTCGGGTCAAGGTTTTTGGCATGATTGGGTCTCCCTCACTGCTC
>REEP01000113.1 GCA_007695045.1 Rhodospirillales bacterium
TCGAGGACGGCGACCTCAACTTCGCCATCCGGGACCTCGTCGACATCGCCGACCTGTTGCGCCATTTCGGCGACGAGCCGGGGTTCTGGGAGGGCCTTATCGGGCGGGCACGCGAGCACCAGCTGGATCGCCCGTTGTTCTATGCCCTTCGCTATGCGCGCGCGCTCCTCGACACCGAGGTGCCGGACGGAGTGGAGCGGGAGATCGCGGGCTCGGCGCCGCCGGCAGTGGTGCGCGCCCTGATGGACCGGGCCGCTCCCAAGCTGCTGCTGCCCGGCCATCCCGACCGCGCCAGCGACGTCCGCGGCATGACGGCGCTGTTGTTCTACATGCGCGCCCACTGGCTGCGGATGCCGCCCTGGCGTCTGGCCGCGCACCTTGCACGCAAGTCGGTGATGCAGGCCGTGGGCGCCTGGATGCAGTGGCGGGAAAACCAAGCCGACCGCAGCCGCCTCGGCGACGCCTGAGAACAGCAGCGGACTGCCCGCTTGCCACCGTCCGCCGCAGGTGGCACGGCGCCGCGCCGCGGCAGGACGGTCGTCGCCGGGGTTGCTGCGGGCGACGATTTGTCGCCTTTGCCAAGCCGTCCCCAGCGCGCACGTGCCACCGCCGGCGTCCCGCCGACGCTCCCGTTGCGGAGATCCGAAGAACCCGCTTCCGCTGCCCGCCGTGATCCTGGGGCCCGTGCTGTTCCCCGCCGCCACCCTCGTTCCCGAGGCGGCCAGATTCAAGTTCGAGCTGATCATCGCGGCGCTGGCGCTCAACGCCTTGGCCGCCCTGTTCGCCACCCACCCGCCCCTGATCGAGCGCATCCGTGCCCTCGATCCCGGGTTCGATCCGGCGACCACCCGGTGTGGCACCGCGACGACAAGGCCCTGATCCGCGACGCCCGCCGCGACGGGGACACCGCCCCCTGGGGCCCGACAGATCCGTCCTGACCGCCCCACCCCCGGGCGTGGAGGCTGCCGGCGGGGAAATGCCCGGGATGGATGCTGAGCGTATTTTTCAGCGTTGACTTGGAAGTTGTTCCCGGCGTGTAGCGGGCGAAACACCGCCAATCCCCGTGATGCAGGTCGTCGGAGGGACCGCGGCAAGGCTCTGCCTGGGGCCGTATCGTTCAGATTGATCACGCTGTGGCGCCGAACAGACCACCGAGGGGTGCGCTTCTCGGAATGGGGGGGTGGTCGGACCGCCGATGCCAGCCGGCGGCGACGGGTTTGCTCGGCAAAAGTGTGTTGCCGGGGCGGGCTCGGCAGGTTTTACTTTCAGCGTAAGTCTTTTATGACAAAAACGTCATCGGAACTTGAGCCAAAACTTGGTTGGATGGGGTCCCTAAGATGCCCCTGAGGGATGCCCTTAACCGGCCACGATGACGGGCCGTGCCGGGCTGCCGCCGACTGGATAAGGGTGCGAACAGGGGAGGTCAGGAGCATGCCGTGCCGGGCGGGTCGTGGCAACCGCGGGCCTGCGTGCACGCCGCGCCGCCGCGTTTTCGGGCTTGCCCCCGTCGACGCCGCGGCGGCGCCCCTTGCCGCAAGCATCGATCGCGCCCTGAGCCCCCGTGTGCCGTCGCGACCGACCGAGGCCGTGCGGCCATCATGCCCCGTCCACACAAGGCGACCCGCCGACCTTGAGACGACCGTGCCACCGGCCATTCCGACACGGCCCGCGCCGTCGTTGCCCGACCGACCCAGCCCCGTCAGAGACCTTTAGGAGACGCCATCGATGAGCAGGCCCTTCGTTACGATCCCGCCGGCCTCCCCGGGCCGGACGGTGCACGAATGGGAGAACCTGTCCGCGTTCGCCGCCATCAAGGCCGACGGCTCGGTCGTTACCTGGGGCGCCTTCCTGTACGGCGGCGACAGTTCGGCAGTGGCGCATGAACTGGACGCGGTGGGATCTCCGCCGGTCACCCAGGTGTTCTCGACCCGGGGCGCCTTCGCCGCTTTGCGCAAGGACGGCTCGGTGGTCACCTGGGGCGCCTTCCTGTACGGCGGCGACAGTTCGGCGGTGGCGGATGAGTTGGACGCGGTGGGATCTCCGCCGGTCACCCGGGTGTTCTCGACAAGAGATGCGTTCGCCGCGCTGCGCGAGGACGGCTCGGTGGTCACCTGGGGCAGCAGCTCCGGTGGTGGCGACAGTTCGGCGGTGGCGGGCGAGTTGGATGCGGTCGGCTCCCCTGCCGTTGTCGAGATTTTTTCGACACGTGGCGCCTTCGCGGCGCTGCGCGAGGACGGCTCCGTGGTCACCTGGGGCAGATCCGGTGGTGGCGACAGTTCGGCGGTGGCGGATGAGTTGGACGCGATCGGCTCGCCCCCGGTCACCCAGATCTTTGCCAGCGAGGGCGCCTTCGCCGCGCTGCGCGAAGACGGCTCCGTGGTCAGCTGGGGAGATCCTCGAGGGGGTGGAAGCTACACAGTGGCGCATGAGATCGACTCGATGGGCTACCCCCGTGTCTACTGGGGCGATCTTCGATTGGATGGCAACAGCTACACAGTGGCGCATGAGCTCGACGCGGTGGGCTCGCCGCCGGTCATCCACGTGTTCTCGAACGGGCGGGCCTTCGCGGCGCTGCGCGAAGACGGCTCCGTGGTCACCTGGGGAGATCCTCTATATGGCGGCGTCCCGGCGCTCGCAGTTTTTGAGTTCGGCGGCGGGAACCGCATTATCCTGGTTCAAGCCGTCGCGGATGAGTTGGACGCGGTGGACTCGCCCCCGATCATCAAAGTGTTCTCAAACGGGCGGGCCTTCGCGGCGCTGCGCGAAGACGGCTCCGTGGTCACCTGGGGCGACCTATACTTCGGCGGCGACAGCTGGGCGGTGGCCGACGAACTGGACGCGGACGGCTCCCCGGCCGTAACCCAGGTGTTCTCGACCGGGGACACGTTCGCGGCGCTGCGCGAAGACGGCTCGGTGGTCACCTGGGGGTGGGACCCCGTCAGCCACTTTGTTGCGGCTGAGCTCGACGCGGTGGGCTCGCCGCCGGTCATCCACGTCTTCTCGACCTGGGGCACCTTCGCCGCGCTGCGCGAGGACGGCTCGGTGGTCACCTGGGGCAGCGGCTCCGGTGGTGGCGACAGTTCGGCGGTGGCGGATCAGCTGTCGTCCGGCGTGATGATGCTGGCCTCCCCCTTCGTCGCCGGACCGGCATATCCCATCGAGAACTTTGCACCTATTGCCCGCGACGATGAATTCAACGCCCGGCTCGGCATCGCGTTGGGGGACGCCAACGTCCTCGCCAATGACAGCGACGCGGACGGGGATCCGATCGAGGTGATCGGTTTTAGCTACGATGGATCCGGTACGCTTTCGGTTCTGGCGGATGGGACGTTCGAGTATGCCCCTGCCCCCGGCTTCACTGGAGTCGACAGCTTCATCTACACCATCGTCGATACGTTCGGCGCCGAGGCCAACGCCACCGTCACGCTCAACGTGTTCGAGCCCGAACTGGTGCTGCCGGAACCGACCATCGCCGGCACGGACGGGCGGGACCGGCTGATCGGCACCGACGGCGACGACGTGATCTTCGGCTTCGGCGGCGATGACATCATCCATGCCGGCGCGGGCGACGACATCATCGTGGCCGGGCCCGGCCGCAACCAGATCTACGGCGGCCCGGGGGCGCACCTGTTCGTCCTGGAAGGCCAGGGGTCGATGAGCATCATCTACGACTTCGATGCCGCCGAGGGAGACCGGCTGGACATCGCCGATACCGCCTTCCGCCGCAGCGGCGAGGTGGACCTGGACCTGCTCACCCTCACCCGCCAGGGCGGCTTCCACCGCCTCTCCGGCGAGCTGGACGGGGAGGACATCCCCCTCGCCCTGCTGCGGGGGCTCGGCGACACCGACCTCGGAACTCTGTTCGGCCGGTCGCCGGAGATGGACGACCTGCTGCTGGTTTGAGGCGTGCGAGCGCTTCGTGATCTGAGAGGCCTGAAGAACAGGGCCCGTTGCAACCGGCCATCGGAGAAGGCCAGCCTGACCAGGATAGGGGATACCCAACTCATGCGCCGACTTGTGCTGTTGGTTTGTGCTTTGCTGCTGTTGTCCGCCGCCACCAACGTCCACGCCGCCACCCTGCCGGTGCGCGGCAGCCTTGCGCTGCTGGATGGCACGGCGCTCGCCGCCATCACCGGCGAGGTCACCTTCGACGATTCCGTGCTGACCGAGGAATTCGATTTCGTGGCGGTGGACGGCCTGACCCTCGTGGCCTCTTTGTCCGGCGCCGGCGGCTTCCCGCTGGGGTCCGAGACCGTGACCGAGGCCGACCCCCGGTTCAACGACACCCCGCAGGTCTGGTACGTGGGGGGCTGGTACCGCCTGGAACTGGACGCCACTGTGCCATTCCTGGGGCTGGACTATCTCGTTCTGGCCGACTTCGCCGGTGATGGCCTGGACGTGTTTGACCCGGCCTTCAACGTGGTGGCCCAGGGCACGCTTCAGGTGGTGCCGATCCCCGCGGCGTTGCCGTTGTTCGCCACCGGCGTCCTGGCCCTCGGCCTGATCGCCCGCCGCCGGAGCCGCCAAGCCGCGTAAGGCCGAGGCCTCGACAGCCGCCGGGGGAAGTCACCTGGGCTTCTTCAGGCGGCCGTCGATGAGGTGGTGGTCGGGGATCGGGCAGCCGGCGGCCTTGAGGGCCTTGAGGACGATGACGTTCTGGGGCTCGTCGT
>REEP01000036.1 GCA_007695045.1 Rhodospirillales bacterium
GCACCTTGACCGAGACCTCCACATTGGCGGTCGCCTCGCCGCCCTGGCCGTCGGAGACCGTGTAGCTGAAGGTGTCCGTGCCCGTGAAGCCCTCATTGGGCGTGTAGGTCACCGTGCCGTCGTCGTTGAGCTTGACTGAGCCATTCGTCGGGGTGCCGAGGGCGATGATGCTCAAGGTGCCGCCGTCCAAGTCATGGTCGTTGGCAAGCAGGTCGATGACGACCGGTTGGCCCGGCGCAGTGGCTGCGGTGTCGTCGCCGGCCACCGGTGGGCTGTTGACCCAATCCACCGTCACCGTCACGGTGGCGGAGCTCCGGGCGCCGCGGCCGTCGGCGATCTCATAGGTGAAGGTGTCGACGCCATGGAAGTTCAGATCCGGCGTGTAGGTCAAGGTGCCGTCCGGATTGAGTGACACCGTGCCGTTGGCCGGATCGGTCCAGCCCATCACGCTGATGGGATCACCGTCGGGATCGCTGTCGTTGGCCAGCACGTCGATGACGACCGAGGTGTTCTTGTCCGTCACCGCGACGTCGTCGCCCGCTTCCGGCGCCAAGTTGAAGCCGTAAATCGATTGCAATTGGCTCAACGTGTAGAGTTCCCCCGCGAAATCGAACAGGTCGATGTTGGTGAGGAAGTCCGAGCCCTCGTCCACCCCATAGGGGCCGCTGAAAGTGACCGAGACCGAGTCCGCATCCACATTCCAGATGTCATAGAACTCGATGCCGGAGAGATAGCGGGCGGTATTGGTGCCGCCGCCGCCGTCGATATAATCGTTGCCGCGGCCGCCGAAGAACAGGTTGTCGTGGTCGTTGCCCAGGACCGTGTTGTTGCCGTCGCCGAGGAAAGCGTTGACCACCACGGTGTCGCTCGAGATGGTGAGCGTGTTGCCCGCGATCTGGCTCACCGCACCGGGATTGAGATCGATCACGACGTCGCCCGTCACGGTCGCGGCGTTGAGCGTGTGGCGGCCGTCGGGATCGTGCAGAAGGCGGCGGTCACCCTCGTTCGAACCCGTGAACGCGCCGAAATCATCGGTGTAGACGTAGACCTTGTCATCGGCCGGCGCGTCGCCGTTGAGGATCAGGCTCCACTTGTCGAGCGTGCCGGTTTTGCCGGTGTTGCCGAGGTCGAACACCTTGAGGGTCCATTCCCCGCCCCCGGTCTCGCCCCAGAAGTTGTTGGCGGTGAACACGAAGTTGATGTTGCTCTGACCGTTGCCGGAACCGCCCGGGCGGTTGGCCAGCACCGCGGTGGTGCCGTCGGGGGAGGTGAGGGTGACGCGAAGGTCGCCGACGTGGCTGTGGCTGATCTCCAGGTCCACCTGCACCGTCTGGATGTCCAGGCCCGACGGCAGGGTGATGGTGCTGGCGATACCCTTGCTGTCGTTGTCGGGGATGGCGATTTTCGGGGAGACGGTGGCCGTCACCTTCTCCAGGTTGTGAAAGGTGCTCTGCTTGGTCCAGGTCTCGGCCAAGCGGACGGCCGCGGTGGCGTCCACCAGGCCGAAGCCGTAGTCATGGCTGAAGTGCAGGCCGCCGCCGTTCCAGGTGCCGGCGCCGTTGTACTGCCAGCCGCCGGAACCGGCGTGGTTGTGCTGCGCCGAATAGGCCAGGATTTCCTGCACGTCCCGGTAGCCGAGCTCGGGGTTGGCCTCCAGCATCAGCGCGGTGACGGCGGCGACGATGGGCGAGGAGAACGACGTGCCGGACGCACCGCCGTAACCGCTTGGGCCCACCGTGGTTTGTACGCCGGCGCCGGGCGCGGCCACCAGCAGGGCCGCACCGGGGTTGCTCCAGCTGGTGTGGTGGCCATTGCTCCCGGTGGCGCTGACGGCGATGGTGTAAGGGGAGTTCTGGTGATTGTGGTAGTTGGCGTTGTCGCCGGAGCCGCGGTGGTTGCCGCCGGCGAACACCACGATGGAGCCGAGACCGTCGCGGCCCTCGGCCATATACTTCTCCAACAGCGTGTTGACGCTGGCGTAGTTGGTCTTGAAGTTGTCGCCGAAGGTCGACCGGTGCATCCAGCTACAGTTGACGACGTCCGAGACCTCTAGGGTCCTGCCCAGCCCCGGCCCCATGCCCTTGACCATGGTGATGTCCGCGCCGTGCGCCACGCCCACGGTGCCGAAGCCGTTGGCGCCGGCACCGATCACGCCGGCGACCTTGGTGCCGTGGCTGCTGTTGCCGTTGGTGGCGATGGCATCGGGCTGATACGTCAAGATGTTAAAATCAAGATCATGGCGGTAATTGTCGCGCAGGTCCGGGTGATCGTAATGGATGCCGTCGTCGTTGATGCCGACGATCACGCCCTTGCCGCTGTAATCCGCCCATGCCCCGTGGACGTTGATCGCGCTCAGGTGATAACCCTGACGCGGGTCGGTGGGGAGCGCATCGGCGCCCTCCGGGATCACTTGCGCCTCGGGAGCCATGCCGCTGCCGATGCCCAACGTGGCGCCCGCCTCACTCACACGAAAAAGAGACATGATGCACTCCCTTGCTGGAAAAATAGAAATAATTCTTGAATCGGCTTTGGTCCGATTCAATCCGTCCCTGGTTAAGGAAGGCTTGTATTGAGCGAGGTTTTATTTGTGCGGGCAGCCCAATAGAGATCGGCGCATCGCGATTACATTTTATGGATGTTTTTCTTGCGTCGCGTTTTTATTTGAGTTCCTCGATCTCTGAAGGCAGCGTGCAAGCAAATTGCCTGCAACGAACGGCTACTGTCGTCAGCCTACAGCAGCGTCCCCTGATCGTCGCTGCGGCGGCCTTGCGCCCGTCGACGTCGGGCCGGAGGCGTGCTTGCGCCGGGCCCGGGGGAGCCGTCGGTCCCCGCCACGGCCACGTCCGCCTTGCCGTCATGGAAGTGAAGGGCGAGCCGCATCGCCGGCTTGAGGCCTCTGGCGCTGGTGACGGCATGGCCGGCCGGGTCGGTGGCCAGCACGAACCCGCGTTCCAGCACCCGCTGGTAGGAATAGCTCTCCAGCAGGGCGGCGGCCTGGTCGAGGCGGCGGCGGCTGGTTTCGATGCGGGCCCGCATGGCCGCCGCCAGGGCGCGTCCTTCCCCCTGCACCCGGCTGCGTTCGTGGTCGATCCGCGTTCGCGGGCTGCTCAGGCCGGCGGCAAGCGTGGCCAGCTTCTGGTGCCGTCGGTCCAGCCCCACGGCCAGGCTTTGCCGAAGCCGGTCGGCCCAGTCGTCCAGGCGCTGGCGCGCCTCCTCCACCAACCGGTCGGGCCTCGGCAGGCCGCGGGCAAGCCCTTCCAGGCGGGTGCGGCCATGGCCGATCAGGCGGTTGAAGGCGCCCACTTGGCGCGCCTCCAGGGTCATCACCCGGGCGATCAAGTCGGTGCGCACCGGAACCGCCATCTCGGCCGCAGCGGACGGCGTCGGCGCGCGGCGGTCCGCCGCGCAATCGATCAGGGTTGTGTCCGTCTCATGGCCGACGGCCGCGATCACGGGAATCGCGCTGGCCGCCGCCGCACGCACCGTTACTTCCTCGTTGAACGCCCACAGGTCTTCCAGGCTGCCGCCGCCGCGGGCGACGATCAGCACGTCCGGGCGCGGCACCGCCCCGCCCGGTGCCAGGTCATTGAAGCCGGCGATGGCGGCGGCCACCTGCTCGGCCGCGCCCGTGCCCTGCACAGCCACCGGCCACAGCAGCACCCGACGCGGGAAGCGGTCGGCCAGTCGGTGCAGGATGTCGCGAATGACCGCGCCCGTGGGTGAGGTGACGACACCGATGACGGCGGGGAGGAACGGGATCGGCCGCTTGCGCTCGGCATCGAACAGGCCTTCTGCGGCGAGTCGCTTCCGCCGGTCCTCCAACAGCTTGAGCAGCGCGCCCTCGCCGGCGAGGTCCATCGCCGCCACCACCATCTGGTATTCCGACCGTCCGGGATAGGTGGTCAGCCGGCCGGTGACCACCACGTCCATGCCGTCAGCGGGCTGAATGCCGAGCCGGCCGGCGGTGCCGCGCCAGCACACCCCTTTGAGGACGGCGGTGTCGTCCTTGAGTGCGAAATAGAGGTGGCCCGAGCCGGCCCGGCGCAGCCCGCTGATCTCACCCCGCACGCGCACATGCTCGAACGCGCCCTCGACGTGGCGCTTCAGAACCTGGCTGATCTCGCCGACGCTGAGCACCGGCAGGTTGTGATCGCCGGCGCCGGTGCTAGGATGATCGGTCATTTGTGACAGTATGGCCAAGCCAACCGCGCCCGCCAAGGGCGTGGTCGACAATCAAAGGCCGCCGGCGTTGCGGTACCATGCCGGATTCGGGGGGAGTTGCCATGAAAGTTCTGGTCGTGGGTTCGGGCGGGCGCGAACACGCGCTGTGTTGGGCGATCGCGCACTCACCATTGTGCACCGCCCTGTTCTGCGCCCCCGGCAACGCCGGCATCGCCGCTGTCGCCACCTGCTTGCCGGTCGCAGCCGACGATGTGGAGGGCATCGTTGCGGCCGCCCATGGGTACGCCATCGATTTCGCGGTGATCGGACCGGAAGCGCCGCTGGTGGCGGGCGTGGTCGACCGGCTGGAGGAGGCCGGCATCGCCACCTTCGGTCCACGCCAGGAAGCGGCGGCCATCGAGGGGTCCAAGGCGTTCATGAAGGAGCTCTGTGCCCGGTTCGATATCCCGTCTGCCGCTTTCGCCCGGTTCGACGAACCAGAAGCGGCCAAGAGCTACATCCACCGCAAGGGCGCGCCCATCGTGGTCAAGGCCGACGGCCTCGCCGCCGGCAAAGGAGTCATGGTCTGCCGCACCGAGAACGAGGCCCACGCCGCAGTCGATCACATTCTCATCGAAGGAGCGTTCGGCGCCGCCGGCAGCGAAGTGGTGATCGAGGAGTTTCTCGAAGGGGAGGAGGCGAGCTTCTTTGCTCTGGTGCACCACGGCCAAGTGCTGCCGCTGGCCTCGGCCCAGGATCACAAGCCGGCATTCGATGGCGACGAAGGGCCCAATACCGGTGGCATGGGAGCCTACTCGCCGGCGCCGGTGGTTACGCCCGCCATCGCCGATCAGGTGATGTCGACCATCATTCGGCCCGCTGTCGCTGCCATGGCTGAAGTCGGACGCCCGTACACGGGCCTGTTGTACGCCGGGCTGATGATCACGGCGGACGGACCGAAGCTGTTGGAATTCAATGCCCGGTTCGGCGACCCTGAGTGCCAGCCGCTGCTGGTCCGGCTCAAGTCCGACCTGCTGGAAGCGCTGATCGCCTGCCGCGACGGCCGCCTGGACCAGATCAGCCTGCACTGGCACGATGACGCGGCCTTGACTGTGGTCATGGCAACCCGCGGCTATCCCGGCTATTACCCGAGGGGCTCGGTCATCCGGGGCGTCGACCGGGCGGAAGCGGTTCCGGGAGTGGCGGTGTTCCATGCCGGCACCACGCGGAAGGACGGCCACCTGGTAGCCGACGGCGGGCGGGTGCTCGGGGTTACCGCGCGTGGGCCCACCGTGGCCGAGGCACAGGCCACGGCGTACCGGGCAGTAGACCTGATCGACTGGCCTGAAGGCTTCTGCCGCCGGGACATCGGCTGGCGGGCGATTCGACGGTAGCATCATTGATGATGGCGGTAGCGCCACAACCGGCGGCCCAGGAAATTGATCTGTTCGAATGGGTGGGTGACGCCATGGCGGCGACCGTTGGTCCATGGCCGGCCAAAACGTTCGTCACCTGTGCGACCATTTCCCGAGGCTACAATTCCGCCGTCGGCCAAGTCACGTACGCCCGGACGTGCGCCTAAACTCCCGGCTGGATCCTCGCTTGACACTGCCCATGACCGGGCGGACACTTCGGTGTGTTGTTGCCCGCGTTCCGCAGCCGTGGCCGACGAGTCCCATTGTCTCTACTGATCGAGGTCTGCCATGACCGCCATTGCCATCACTGTCAACGGCACGCCGGTCAAGGCGGACGTGGCGCCCTGGCGGCTTCTTGCGGACTTCCTGCGCCACGACCTCCGCCTCACGGGCACGCACGTCGGCTGCAATACCAGCCAGTGCGGCGCCTGTGTCGTCCATGTGGGCGGCGTCAGCGTGAAATCGTGTACCATGCTGGCGGTGCAGGCGGACGGGGCTGATGTTATTACCGTCGAAGGTCTGGCGGCAAACGGCCACCTGCATCCGATGCAGGCGGCGTTTCGCGAACATCACGGCCTCCAATGCGGTTTCTGCACTCCCGGCATGGTGATGAACGCCATCGATCTCGCCGCCCGCGTGCCCGACCCGAGTGAGGCGCAGGTGCGGGACTGGCTCGCCGGCGGTTTCTGCCGCTGCACCGGCTACCACAATGTCGTCAAGGCGGTGATGGCCGGTGCCCGGGCGATGGCTGGCGCGACCTGACGGCGACCGCGCCCATGTTCGCGTTCGATTATGTTCGGCCCCGCAGTCTCGAGGAAGCCGTGCGCCTGCGCCGGGACATGGCCGACGGGCTGTTCCTTGCCGGCGGCATGACCCTGATTCCGGTGTTGAAGCAGCGCCTCGCCATGCCGTCGGTACTGATCGATCTTGCCGGGCTGGAAGAATTACGCGCCATCAGCGCCGAGGCCGGCCGGGTCACTGTTGGGGCGCTCGCCCGGCATGCCTCCGTGGCCGACTCGCCGCTGATCCAGACGCATCTGCCGGCCCTGGCACGGCTTGCCGGCTCAATCGGGGACCCGCAGGTACGCAACCGCGGCACCATCGGCGGCGCCCTCGCCAACAATGACCCGGTCGCGGATTACCCGGCGGCGATACTGGGGCTCGATGCCTCCATACGCACCGACCGGCGCACCATCGGCGCCGACAGCTTTTTCACCGGTCTGTTCGCAACCGCGCTGGAACCGGATGAGCTCATCACCCACGTGGAGATACCGGTGCCCGAGGCCGCCGCCTACGCGAAGTTCGAACAGCCCGCCTCCCATTACGCTCTGGCGGGGGTCATGGTGGCCAGGGCGGCGGAGCGGGTGCGGGTCGCCGTCACCGGTGCCGGCCCCGGCGTGTTCCGCGTGCCGGCGATGGAGGCGGCGCTGGCACGCTCGTTCACGCCGGAGGCGCTCGACGGAATCGCGATTCCGGCCGAGACCTTGAATGACGATCTGCATGCCTCCGCGGCATACCGGGCACACCTGGTTGCGGTGCTGGCGAAACGGGCGGTGGCTGCCGCGCTGACGTCGGAACCGCTGCCGTGACAGCCGCGCTGCCGGCCGGCCGAACAAGGTGGCAAAACCGTGGTCTCGGTGCTTGTGCCGCGATCGCTGACAGGGTATCCGTACCCTTGCACTGTATTCCCCGATGACGAAAGTGGAGACGTCGATGACACGGCGCGTGCCCGTTATCATCAGCATGGTCTGCGCAGGCGCATTCGCCCTGAGCCCGCTTTCGGCCTTGGCCGCCGACGCGGAAGGTCGGTTTGCCCCGCGCGGCATCGGGCCGGTCAGCTGTACGCAGTTCTTGCAGGCTCTGGAGGAACGGCAGGAGAATGTATTTTTCGCTGCCGGCTGGCTGGAAGGATACCTGACCGCGATCAATCAGTTCCTGGATGACACCTTCGACATCGCACCGTGGCAGGACACCGACACCATCCTGAACCTCGTGCGCAACAACTGCGAACGCAATCCGGATCAGCGCATGTTCGCCATCGTCAACTCGATGGTGGAGTTCCTCTCGGACCAGCGGCTGCAGGCGGCGTCCGATCGCACCATGGTGGAACATGGCGAGCAACGTACCTTGATCTATCGTGCGGTGTTGCGTGACGTGCAGCAGGAACTGATCGACAAGGGCCTGCTGGAAGGCACCGCCGATGGTCAGTTCGGGGCGATGACCCGAACGGCGATCGAGCAGTTCCAGCAGGAACAGAACATCGCCGTCACCGGCATCCCGGACCAGATGACATTGTGGCTGTTGCTGGGCGGTGGTACCACACCCCCGCCCCAAGGCGGCTGACCACACATCCGTCAGCCGGCAACGGCCAGCCGTTGCCGGCGTCACTTTGACGGGGTTGGCGCGGTGGCAGTGGTGGCGTCTTGGGGCGTGTCCACATCCGCCAGAACCGCGGCATCCGGCATGGTCACCTCCTGAACGTCCCCGGCTCGGTCTGACAACAATACCCGGCCGCCGGTATCGCCTGAGAGCCGCGACAGCGCCGGGAAATGCTGTGCCCCCCACAGCACCGGGTTGCCGCGACGTCCCTGGTGCGTGGCCACGGCGATTGTGCACCCGGCTGCCGGATCGAATGCCGAGATCAGGCGGTCTACGTGGCTGGCTTCAACCCACGGCATGTCGGCCAGAAGGAAGACGGCACCGTCCCTGCCCGGCGGCAAGGCGGTAATCCCGGCCCGGATCGAACTGGCGATGCCTTCGCGGAAGGCCGGGTTGTGGGCGACGGTGATCGAGTTTGCGGCTTTTGCCGCGATTGATTGCAGGGGAGCAAGGGCCAAACGTACGGCCTCGGCCTGGTGGCCGACCACAACCACCACCGGCCGCGCCTGCGATTTCAGCGCTGCCGTCACGGCCCGGATCACCAACGGCCGGCCCGCCAAGGGCAAAAGCAGCTTGTTGACGCCACCCATCCGCCGCGATTCCCCCGCGGCCAGCACAACGGCGGCGATGCGACGACGTGGCTGCGTCACGCCGGCGGAAAAAGCTTCGACGTTGCCACCGGTCATAGCGCGCAAGTCACGTCGCTTCCGGGCGCCCCGGCCAGCACAAGCGAGTTGAGCCGAAGGGCAGCGCGATGGTAGCGGAGGAGGGACTCGAACCCCCGACACGCGGATTATGATTCCGCTGCTCTAACCGACTGAGCTACTCCGCCATTCGGCAGGTGTCTGGAAATATGTCCGAAGCGCCGAAGGCGGTCAAGGCGACCGCGGAAAACCCCATGCTTGCGGCGGCGGTCCCAGATGGCCGACCAGTGTTCGAGCGTCCCGCGGAAAGGGCTCAGCATAGCAGGTTACGTCGGCCAGACTGCGATAACAGTAGAGGCTTGCCTCCGGTGCCGGCGCGGGCTGCTGGGCGCATCCGGCGGCGAGCGCCGGCAGTAGCAGGGCGGCCAGTCCGGACACTTGCCATCGCCACGGGGCCTTACGCCCGGACATCGATCACCACCCGGCCCTTTACCTGGCCCTCGAGGATCTTTCCGGCCAAATCCGGCACTTCTGACAAGGGCACCACGGTGGCCATGGCGTCCAGCTTCGTGGGGGGCACTTCTTTGGCCAGGCGCGGCCAGGCGATCAGGCGGCGTTCGAGTGGGCAGGTCGCCGAGTCGATTCCGAGCAGGTTGATGCCACGCAACAGGAACGGCAGCACCGAAGCGGAAAAGGTGACACCGCCGGCGTTGCCGACGGCGGCACAACTGCCCCAGTAGGCCATGCTGCCGAGCACGTTACCCAGCATCTCCCCGCCCACGTTGTCGATGGCGCCGGACCAGCGCTCCGGCCCGAGCGGCCCCTTGGGCGGTGTCTCCAGGTCTTCGCGGGGAACGATGGTCGCGGCACCCAGGTCCTTGAGATAGGCGGCGGTCTCGGCCCGGCCGGTGCCCGCCGCCACGCGGTAGCCGAGCTGGCCCAGGATGGAGACCGCAACGCTGCCGACCCCGCCGGCGGCACCGGTGACCAGCACGTCGCCGGGATTGTCGGGCTTGAGGCCGTGGTCTTCCAGCGCCATCACCGCCAACATCGCCGTGAACCCGGCGGTGCCGAGAGACATCGCCTGCTTGAGCGTCATCCCGGCCGGCAACGGCACCAGCCAGTCGGACTTGACCCGGGCACGGGTGGCATAACCGCCCCAGTGCACCTCGCCCACGCGCCAGCCGGTCAGGATCACCTCGTCACCCGGCTGAAACCGCGGCGAGGCGGACTCTTCCACCACGCCGGCGAAATCGATGCCGGGCACATGCGGGTAGCGCCGCACCAGCTTGCCCAGGCCCTTCACGATCATCCCGTCCTTGAAGTTCAGATCGGAATAAACGACCGAGACGACCACGTCGCCCGCAGGGAGAGTGCTGTCGGCCAGCGTATCGATCCGGTGTGAGACCTTGCCGTCGGCTTCTTCCAGGATCAGGGCGCGAAAGTGCCCTCGTTCGGTGCCTGCATTGGCCATTGTCCGCCCTCCGTCCCGTGATTGTTGTGGTTAACCCATTGTCAACCGTGACCGCGCACGCGGTCAATCCCATGGCGGCCACGGCGGCTGGCCGGGATCGCGGCCGGGTCGTGGGGCCTGCGGATGGCGTGGCGGTCGGTCGGACGTGTCGCATCGGCGCGAGCGGAGGGATGCGCCGTTTGTGGGGGCTTACGCGGCTTCGGTCTCGGCGGATTCGCGCTGGGCCCGTTCCCAGTCGACGATGTAGTCCCGGGTGAGCGGCACGGCGGTCTGCTCCCGGGCCAACTGAATCTGGAACACCATCTGGCCCATGTTGCGGAACGCCATCTCCGCGCCCGTAAGGTAGAACTCCCACATTCGGCAGAAGCGCTCGTCGTAGATGCGGGCGGCCTGAATGCGATGCGCCATGAAGTTGGCCCGCCAGCGTTTCAGGGTCTCGGCGTAGTGCAGGCGCAGGATCTCGACATCGGTGACCCATAGCCCGGCCCGCTCGATCACCGGCAGCACCTCTGACAGTGCCGGCACATAGCCGCCGGTGAAGATGTATTTGCGGATCCAGGGATCTGTGACACCGGGGCCATCCATCCGCCCGATGGAATGCAGCAGGGCGACGCCGTCCGGTTTCAAAAGATCACGCACCTTGGCGAAAAACGTGGGGTAGTGCGGCACTCCCACATGTTCGAACATGCCGACCGAGACGATCCGGTCGTATGCGCCCGCCATGTCGCGATAGTCCCGGAGTTCGAAACGGACGCGCCCAGGCATGCCAGCGGCGGCGCTGCGCTCCTGCGACACCTTGACCTGTTCGGTGGACAGGGTGACGCCGGTGACCTCTGCCGCGGCGACGTCGGCGAGGTAAAGGCCGAGACCGCCCCACCCCGAGCCGATGTCAAGCACCCGAAGCCCCGGACGGTCCAGCAACAGCTTGGCGGCGATGTGCCGCTTCTTGTCAACCTGTGCCTGCTCCAGGGAATTGCCAGGATCCGTGAAATAGGCACAGGAATATTGCCGGTCCCGATCCAGGAACAGGTCGTAGAGGGCGCCGGAGAGATCATAGTGGTGCTGGACGTTGCGCCGAGCCCGGGTTGCGGTGTTGATCTGCTGCAGGAACCTGAGGCTGTAATCTATTGCGCCGGCAACCCGATGCAGCGCCGTCGCTCCGCGAGTTTCCCGGGTCCGGGTGGCGATATCGAGAAATTCGGCGAGGCTACCGTCCTCGATGGTCAAGGTGCCATCCATGTAGGCCTCACCCGCGGCCAGCGACGGGTTCAGCACCAGGCGCAGGTGCAGCGCCGGGTCATGCAGCCGGATGGTCACGGCCGGTTCGGTGCCGTCGCCAAAGCGATGCGTCCGCCCATGTCCGTCGATCACCGTGAGCGTTCCGGAGCGGATCATCCGATCAAGCAACCGTGCCAACAGCATCGTCACGCCCCTTGGCTCCCGTCGTCTTCGTGGTCTCCCGTCGCCGCGTCCCGGCCCCCCAAGCAACAATACCGGCGACATCAAGTTCCCGGCCAGGTCCTCGGATTTCCCGTATCAGCTAAGCGGGGCAGGTTCGGGCCTTGAGACCAGTGTAAGAGTGCTTGACATCATGACAACCCCCGATGACCTTCGCCTCGGCGGCGGGATCCGCGTATTGCGTGCCGGCGCACCGCGAGCCCCGGGGGATACGCGCATGGCTTACTGGCTGGTCAAGTCGGAACCGGGCACATGGTCCTGGGACGACCATGTTGCCGCCGGCGTCGAGCCGTGGGACGGCGTGCGCAACCATCAGGCCGGCAACAACCTCAAGGCCATGGCAGTAGGCGACCGCGCCTTGTTCTATCACTCCGGCGCTGAACGGCGTGTGATGGGCGTGCTTGAGGTCGTGCGGACGGTCTACCCCGATCCAAGCGATCCATCCGGGCGGTTCGGGATGGTTGACTTTCGCGCCGTCCAGCCGTTGCCGCGGCCGGTCACGCTGGCGGAGATCAAGCAGGATGACCGGCTCAAGGACATCGCCCTGGTGCGCCAGTCACGCCTTTCGGTGATGCCGCTCGAGGCGGCGGCCTGGCGGGCGATCCTGGCTCTGGGAGGCCTGAACCCCTGATGACCGCGAATCGGTTGAGTTCACAAGGCCGATGACAACCGCCACTTCGCGGGCCTTGTCTCGCGGGTGGATTTGGCGATAATCCCGGTACCGTCGCGAGCGCGGCAACCTCTGGCCGGCGCCCGTTTCGGCGCCAAAAAACAACAATAACCGCTCAACTTTTAACGGGGAGGACGACACCATCATGGCAAACGACCCGATTTTTCCGGTGCCCGAGGCCATCGCCAAGGACGCCTGGATCGACAACGATACCTACCTCGCGATGTACAGGCAGTCCGTGGATGATCCCGAAGCCTTCTGGAGCGAACACGGCAAGCGGATCGACTGGATCAAGCCCTACACCCAGGTCAAGGATGTCAGCTTCCAGGCCTCTGACCTGCACATCCGCTGGTTCTATGACGGCACCTTGAACGCATCCGCCAACTGCCTGGACCGGCACCTGCCCAGCCGCGGCGACCAGGTCGCGTTGTTGTGGGAAGGCGACGACCCCAATCAGTCCCAGAGTCTCACCTACCGGCAACTGCACGAGCAGGTGTGCAAGTTCGCCAACGTGCTCAAGGACCTCGGCGTCAACAAAGGTGATCGCGTCACGATCTATCTGCCGATGATCCTGGAGCTTCCGATCGCGCTGCTGGCCTGTGCCCGCATCGGAGCAGTCCATTCGGTGGTTTTCGGCGGGTTCTCGCCCGATGCCCTGGCCAACCGCATCCAGGATTGTGATTCGACTCTGGTGATCACGTCCGACGAAGGAGTCCGCGGCGGCCGCCCGATCCCGCTCAAGGCCAATACCGACAAGGCCCTGGAGGACTGCCCCACCGTCGGCCACTGCGTGGTCGTCCGCCGCACCGGCGGCTCGATCGCCTGGGTCGACGGACGCGACGTTTGGTATCACGAGAAGATGGCAGGCGCGTCCGCGGCTTGTCCGCCCGAAGAAATGGGTGCCGAAGATCCGTTGTTCATTCTTTATACTTCGGGGTCCACCGGCAAGCCCAAGGGTGTTCTGCACACTACGGGCGGGTACATGGTCTATGCCGCCATGACCCATCAGTACGTGTTCGACTACAAGGATGGGCAAGTCTACTGGTGCACCGCCGATATCGGCTGGGTCACCGGTCACTCCTATATCCTCTACGGGCCGCTCGCCAACGGCGCGATCTCGGTGATGTTCGAAGGCGTGCCCAACTATCCCGATCCGTCCCGGTTCTGGCAGATTTGCGACAAGCACAACGTGAATATCATCTACACCGCACCGACGGCGATCCGGGCGCTGATGCGGGAAGGGGAGGAATGGGTCAAGAAGACCAGCCGCCAGTCCCTTCGCATCCTCGGGACCGTGGGCGAGCCGATCAATCCCGAGGCGTGGAACTGGTATTACAATGTTGTCGGCGACGGGCGCTGCCCGATCGTCGATACTTGGTGGCAGACCGAGACCGGCGGCATTCTCATCACCCCCCTGCCCGGCGCTACAGCGCTCAAGCCGGGCTCGGCGACCCGACCGTTCTTCGGGGTGCAGCCTGAGATCGTGGATGCCGACGGTAAGGCGTTGGAGGGCGAAACCTCGGGCAATCTCTGCCTTCTCGATGCCTGGCCGGGCATCATGCGGACGGTGTTCCGGGACCATGACCGGTTCATTCAGACCTATTTCTCTACGTATCCCGGCAAGTACTTCACCGGCGACGGCTGCCGGCGCGACGCTGACGGCTACTACTGGATCACCGGGCGAGTCGACGACGTCATCAACGTGTCCGGCCACCGCATGGGCACGGCCGAGGTGGAGAGCGCGCTGGTCGCTCACCCGAAGGTAGCGGAGGCCGCGGTTGTCGGCTTCCCGCATGAGATCAAGGGCCAGGGCATCTACGCCTATGTCACCTTGAATGCGGACGAGACTCCGACCGAGGAGCTGCGCCGGGAACTGGTCAAGTGGGTGCGGCAGGAGATCGGACCGATCGCGTCACCGGACGTCATCCAGTGGGCGCCGGGCCTGCCCAAGACTCGGTCGGGCAAGATCATGCGGCGCATCCTGCGCAAGATTGCCGAGAACGACATCGGCAGCCTGGGCGACACCTCGACTCTGGCCGACCCCACCGTGGTTCAGGACCTGATCGACAACCGGGCCGCCGCCGCTGCCGAGTAGCGGCGACAGCGTCACATCATTGGCATGCTTGGACGGGGCCGACATGGCCCCGTCTTTCCTTTGGTATTGCCGTCGCCGTTCGATCTTGGGGGCGTTCGCCAATGCTGAGTGGGCGTTTCCGCGGTTTTTTTACCTTCTGCGAGCTCGACACCGGCCTCCCGGCACCCGTCGATCCAATGGGCGCTGACGCTGGTCGGACCACGCGCCCGGTAAATCCGCCGCACGCAACAAAGATGCTGAAAGCATGCGTACATTGTTCTTCTCTAAGGTTATTTTCGCTGGCATTCGACAGCGCACATCGCTACGAGGTACGCGGGCTGCAGGTGACGCTGGATCAGGAACGGCTGCCGGCGCCGCTCTCGGGCCCCAACCAGCGGACAACACAAGGTAGAGGATCAACGTCCATGAAATCCGCGCCGCACAGTAAACCATAGCGAACCGCAATGGCCTCGGTCCTGTGCCGCTGCTCGAAACGGCGTGTACGGGGCAGCAGTCCTCGTCTTGGGGGTCCGGTAACAGGGGCAGACCCAAGGGGCAGGCGGTAACAAGCAAAAGACCCTGAGCGCTGCACTGTGGCCAGACCCGGCCACAGGGAGGGACTTTACGGTCATGTCGATCGGTCGGCGAGCCGCACAACAATCTGCTGCGAAAATTACTTGAGCGACTGCTTTGCGATCGATTGGTTCAAGGGGAGAATGACGAATGGAAAACGCGTACAAGAAGGAATGCTTCACCACGCTTGGTGCTTTCATCATCGTCGTGGCGTTGACCCACATCTTTCCAATTTACTTCCTGTTTCCCGAGCTCATGAACGTCTATGTGTTCGGTTTTCCTGCTCATTACTTGCTTACTCTGGTCGTTGGGTGGCTGGTGCTGATGCCGGCTTTCTGGATCTACATTCAGATCAGTGAGAAGATCGACCGCGAGATCACCGATCTGAGCACCCGCGCCGCCGAACTGGAAGACATGCAGCGTCATAGCGCGGCGCCGGCGAAGGGAGGGGCCGAATGACCCGCTGGCTGATTGCCCTGGCGGCGTTCCTGATCCCAGCGAGCGCGTTCGCGCAGGAGCAGGAGTTCTACCGGTTCGAGCCGACGACGGCGCTGTCGACGTTCGGGATCATCTACACCATCGCCATGGTGGTGCTGTTCCTCTACGTCGGCTGGCTGATGAAGCGCCGGGTCAGCACCAGCGACGACTATTTCGCCGCCGGGCGCAACGTCGGCGCGCTCAACAACGGCCTCGCCATGAGCTCCAACTACATGAGCCTGGCGACCTTCCTCGGCTTCACCGCGCTGATCTGGCAGATGCAGTTCTACCTGGTGGCGATCACGCTGAGCTTCCTCGGCGGTTTCGTCATGATCGCCATCGCCATCGCGCCGAGCCTTCGCCGCTGGGGCAAGTTCACCAGCATGCAGTTCATCGGCGAACGCTTCGGCCACACCGCCAAGATCATCGCCGTGATCTGCATGATCCTGCTCGCCCTTCTCTACCTGATCGGGCAGATGAAGGGGGTTGGCAACGTCTTCCAGGTGATGTTCCACCTGGACTATACCACCGGCCTGATCATGGGCGGGCTGATCGTGACCGCCTATGTGACGATCGGCGGGATGTACGGCCTGTCGTACAACCAGACCCTGCAGACCATCATCATGACGATCGCGCTGCTCCTGCCGGTGGCGATCATCCTGTGGCGGCTGGATGCCGGTTGGGCCGCCGTATTCCCGCCGTTCGGCTACGGCGCCCTGGTGCCGGAGATGGAAGCGGCTTTGCCGTCCTACTTCAATCCGTTCCTAACCGTGAACGGCACCGTTCCCATGAGCTTCAAGTTCTACGTGGGGATCGTGCTGTCCATCGCCTTCGGCACCATGGGCCTGCCACACATCGCCATGCGGTTCTTCACCGCGCCGACTGTGCGGGACGCCAAGATGGCGACGCTGTGGGGCTCCCTCGTAATCGGCCTGATCTTCTTCACCACCTTCGCCGTCGGCTTCGCCGCGAAGCTTTATTCGGTGAACGTGATCGAAGGCGAGATGGGGCTGCAGGTGCAGCCGGCCGAGGCGGACCTGCTGCTGGTTGTCATGAGCCAAGCCTTCACCCCCGACTGGATCGCCGCGTTGCCCGTGGCGGGCGCGTTGGCAGCGGGTATGTCCACCATCGGCGGCCTGCTGATGACCATCGGTACCGGTATCGGCAGTGACATCTACTCCACTATCTATCCCAAGGCGGCGGACCGCAGCCGGGTGCGGGCAGGCTTCTTCTTCACCGCAGTCGGCGGCCTTGTCACCATCGTGCTGGCGCTCGATCCACCGGCGTTCCTGCTCACCAGCGTGATCTGGGCGTTTGTGGTGGCGTCCTCGACCTTCACCCCGGTGCTGATCATGGGCATCTGGTGGAAGGGCACCAACAAGTACGGCGCTATCGCCGGCATGGTGGTGGGCGCGTTCTTGTCCATCGCCCTCTGGTGGACTCGCGGCGAGCTCCTCGGCATCCAGTTCATCGATGCCGGCCCGGTCGGGCACCTGGTCACCGGGCTGTTCAGCGCCTCGGCTGCCTGGTTCGTCACCATCGTGGTCAGCCTGATCACCGGCGGGGAGAAGAACGAGAAGATCCTGCGGGAGGTGGACCGGATTCACGGTTGGCAGAACTACGATCCGAAGCGCTACAGCGGCAAGGTGTTCCCGCTGTCCGTGGCGGCCATCGCCTTCGCGATCATGGTGTGGTCGATGATGCCGAACCAGCCGTTCCAGCCGCCGATGGCTTCGGCCCCGACGGCGACGCAGGTCGCGGCAACCGAGTAGCCGTCTCGGCTATAACCCTGGAGCAAGCGCGGGGGGAGTGATCCTCCCGCGCCATTTTCCGCGGCCATGCCTTTCAAACTAGTCTTTGATCTTTTCTTGTTGCGGGCGTGGCCCTACCGGCACGCTATCGAGAGCGCGGCCGCAACGTGGTACGTGAGCGGCTTCCTGTTTCTGGTCGGCAGCCTCTACGGACTTCTGGTTGCCGCCTTCCAGCGGGCCATCGGCGGGGAATTGCGTGGTGTTCCGGTGGACAACGTCCCGGACTGGATTCTGTATGGTGGCAATCTGCTGTCAGGGATTCTGATCGGCGTCATGGTCCATGCCGGCATCGCCATCATCGCTTGGCTTATGGCCAAGGGCGTGGGCGGCCCCGGCATGATCGGCTGGGTCTACAAGGCCACCGCCTACCTGCTGCCGCTCGGCATCCCGGCCCTGCCGATGCTGGCCCTCAGCGCGGCTGCGGCCACTGCGACCGCGCCGTTGCCGGCGTTTCCGATGGAGGCCGCATACCTGCCGCTGGCCTTGCTCTCCCTCGTCCTGTTCCTGTTCGGACTGTTCGAGGTGATGAGGGTGACGCAGGGTGTGGGGTGGAAGCGGGCGGCCGGGGCGGTCGCCCTGTTCACCGTGTTCTGCTACGCCATCTTCCTGATTCTATGACTGGGGCCACGCGGGCGAACCGGCTGACCCAAAGACTGCGGGCGCAACCCTACTCCGCAAGCTTGCGGCGCAGGATTTCGTTGACCTGCTTCGGGTTGGCCTTGCCCTTGGTGAGCTTCATCACCTGACCCACGAACCAGCCGACCACCTTGTCCTCACCGGCCTTGAATTGTGCCGCTTGGCCGGGATTAGAGGCGATCGCCTGGGCTACCGCCGCTTCGATCGCCCCTTCATCGGTGATCTGCCTCAGGCCCTTCTCCTCGACGATGACCTCGGGGTCGCCGCCGGTTTCCGCCATGATGTCGAACACATCCTTGGCCAGACGGCCGGAAATGGTGTTGTTGCCGATGAGATCGATCAGCTTGCCGAGATGCGCCGGCGTAACCGGCGATTCCGCAATGCCGAGACCCTTGCGGTTGAGGACGGCGAACAGGTTGGTGATGACCCAGTTGGCAGCCGCCTTGGCATCCCTTCCGGCAGCCACCTGTTCGAAATAGTCTGCGGTCTCCCGTTCGGCCACCAGTACGCTGGCGTCGTAGGGCGACAGGCCATAGTCGGCAATGAAACGGTTCTTTTTGTCGTCTGGCAGTTCGGGAATGCTGAGCCGGATCTGATCGACCTGTTCCTGCGTCAGGCGGAGCGGCAGCAGATCGGGATCAGGGAAATAGCGATAGTCGTGCGCGAATTCCTTGCTGCGCATCGATCGCGTCTCGCCCTTGCCGGGGTCGTACAGGCGGGTTTCCTGTAGCACTTGGCCGCCGCCTTCGTACACCGCGACCTGGCGTTCCGCTTCCCGCTCGATCGCCTGCATCACATAACGGACGGAGTTGACATTCTTGACCTCGGCACGGGTGCGCAGTGCATTCTCGCCCGCGGGCCGGACGCTCACGTTGATGTCGCAGCGCATGGAGCCCTGCTCCATGTTGCCGTCGCACGTGCCGAGGTAGCGCATGATCGAGCGCAGCTTGCGCAGGTAGGCCCCGGCCTCCTCCGGCGCGCGGATGTCGGGCTTGGATACGATCTCCATCAGTGCGACGCCGGAGCGGTTGAGGTCAACGAACGTGCGCGACGGGTCCTGGTCATGCAGCGACTTGCCGGCGTCCTGCTCCACATGCAGGCGCTCGATCCCGACCTCCCGGGTGGAGCCGTCCTTGAGGTCGATGGTCACTGTGCCCTCGCCCACCAGCGGGTGCTGGTACTGGGAAATCTGGTAGCCGGCCGGGAGGTCCGGGTAGAAATAGTTTTTCCGCTCGAACACCGAATACAGGTTGATGGCTGCTGCCAAACCAACCCCGGTCCGCACCGCCTGCTCGATGCAATACCGGTTGAGCACCGGCAGCATGCCGGGGAAAGCGGCATCCACCAAAGATACCTGGGAATTGGGCTCGGCACCAAAATCCGTGGCGGCACCGGAGAACAACTTGGCACGGGAGATGACCTGGGCGTGCACCTCCAGGCCGACCACCACCTCCCAGTCGCCCGTCTCCCCCTGGATCACATAGCTCACCGCCTCGCCTCTTCCATCACATAACCGGGAAATCCACTGACCGCACCCGTCTATACCCACGCCGCCGCCGAGGGTCCACGCAAAACCCGGATTCACAGCACAAGGCGGATGGCTGCCGCGCGTTCCGGTGCCAGCAGCCCGTCCAATGCCTCGGTCACGGCAGCGACCGGAAGCTGGTCCAGGGTCTGCCGTTGCAGACAGGTGACAAGGGGGCTGCGGGGGGCACAGCGCACCGGATCCGACTCGGCTGAGAACATCACCAGGGTCGGGCAGCCGGCGGCCGCGCTCACGTGCATGGGGCCGGTGTCGTTGCCCACCGCAGCCAAGCTTCCACGTGCAAGCGTCGCCAGTTCCAGCAACGACGTTTCGCCGGCCAGGCTCACGCAGGTGGCGGTGCCGGCCAACGCCATGATCCGGGCATGCAGGTCCGCTTCGCCGGCCGCACCGATCAGCACCGGCCGAATGCCCTGCTCGGAGAAATGTCGTGCAACTGCGGCGAATCTCTCGGCCGGCCAACGCTTGGCCGGGCGATGCGGCGCGCAGCCGGGAGCGAGGAGGACATAAGCCTCGGGCAGGCCGAACCGCCCGACGTCGGCCTCCGTCCAGCCGAGATCGGGCGGCGGTACCGATGCGATCCCGGCGATCTTCAGTTGCGCCGCTTGGCGCTCCAGGGTGTGCAGGGACGACCGGCCGGCTGCGGGCTGGCGGTGGGAACAGCCTCGGGCGATGCCGCACCATTCCGGGCGGCGTCCCGGTCCCATCAGGTGGAAGTAGATGGAGCTGCGGTCCGAGGTCTGCAGATCGTAGACGCGGGCGAAGCCGCCATACAGGAGTCGGCGGCGCAGGGCCAGCCAGCCGCGCACGTGCGGGAGGCGGGGGCGTTCGTCCACCCACACCGTGTCCACATCGGGGCATGCCTCCATGAGGGGCCTGAATGGAGCGGTGGTCAGCAGAACGATGTGCCGGTCCGGATGATGGCGGCGGATGGCCCGGATCGGTCCCAAGGCTTGCACAAGGTCCCCGAGCGCTCCGTGCTTGATGATCAAAATCGGACCGGGGATCACGCCGCGGCACCTTCCGCCAGCACCTCGTCGTACACGGCCAGGGTTTCGGCGCACATCCGGTCCCGGGTGAAGTGGGTGCGCACATGCGCCATTGCCGCCTCGGCCAACTGCTGGCGGTGCGGGGTGGCAAGATTCAAGGCCTCGTTGATGGCCACGGCCAGGGCATCGGGATCGGAGGGCGGCGTCAGCCAGCCGGTGACCCCGGGCACCACGGTCTCGCGGCTGCCACCGTGATCGCTCCCGATCACCGGTCGCCCCAGCGCCTGTGCCTCCACCATCACCCGTCCGAACGCTTCGGGCTCGGTGGAGGCCGATACCACCACGTCGGACAGCATGTAGGCCGCGGCCAGGTCGTCGGCTCGGTCGATGATCCGGACCACGCCGCCGAGCCCGGCCTTCACGATCTCGCTTTCCAGTTCGGCCCGGTAGGCACTGCGGCCCTGGTCTGAGCCCAGCAGGACGCACTGCACATCGGACCGGCCAAGCCGGCGAATCGCCTCGATCAGGACCAATTGACCTTTCCAGCGCGTCAGTCGCCCCGGCAACAGGATCAACGGCAGGCCGTCTTTCAGGCGGAAGCGGCCGGACTGCGTGACGATGCGGTCGACCGAGACATTACGCGGATCGAAGTGCTCCAGGTCTACGCCGCGGTGGATCACGCGGATGCGCTCCGGCGACACGCCATACACCGAATGCACGTGCTCGGCGATGAACCGCGAGATGGCGATCACCCGCCGGCCACGCACCATCACGCTGTTGTAGCGAAGCTTCAGCAACGAGCCGGCGCCATAGGTCCCGTGGAACGTGGTCATGAACGGGACGCCGGCGCGGCGGGCCGCTTCCCATGCGCTCCAGGCTGGGGCGCGGGAGCGGGCGTGCACCAGGTCCACCCGGTGGCTGCGAATCACTTCTTCCAGCCGTCGGACGTTCTTGAACATCACCATCGGATTCTTGCTCGCCATCGGCAGGGCGGCGTGATGCGCGCCGATTCGGGCGAGGCTGGGCACCCGGGCGCCCCCGGCCGATGCGACGACGGCCCGTCCCCCGGCCGCGACGATGGCGGCCGCCACATCCACGGTGCCGCGCTCCACCCCGCCCTGTTCTCCCAGAGCCGGGAGGACCTGCAGGATCGTCGGACCCTCTTGCGCGGTCCTGGCACGCGGAAACCACGGATCGGACGTGGCAGGGTCCGCGGGGCGAATGCTAGTGTGCTCGTCCGGAAGCATGCTCAGGAGATGTCCATGGTCGACTCGATGCCACCCACGAGCGGCGACGCCACAGTGTTGCAGCCGAACATGTTGCAGCGACGTGACGGGGCGACTATTGCCTACCACCGCACCGCTGGCAAGAGTCCGGGTGTCGTGTTCCTCACCGGCTACCGATCCGACATGACCGGCCAAAAAGCGCTGCGCCTAGAATCTTTCTGTCGTGGGTGCGGACGCGCCTTCCTTCGCTTCGACTACTATGGCCACGGTCAGTCATCGGGGGACTTTGTCGACGGCAGCATCGGCCGCTGGGCCGACGATGCCATCGCGGTGATCGATGCCCTGACCGAAGGACCGCAGGTTCTGGTCGGATCGAGCCTCGGTGGCTGGATCATGCTGCTGGCCGCGGTCCAGCGTCCGGAGCGGGTGGCGGGACTGGTTGGCACCGCCGCCGCTCCCGACTTCACGGAAGACATTCCCGGCATGCTGAACGATGAGCAGAAGGCGGCGCTGGAGCGCGACGGCGTGGTGCCGGTTTACAGCCCCTATGACCCGGAACCGACGCCGGTGACCCGGCGCATTCTGGAAGATGGCCGGTGCCATCTTGTGCTCACGAGGGACATACCGCTCTCCTGCCCGGTACGCCTGATCCACGGCATGCAGGATCCGGATGTGCCGTGGCAGACCTCGCTAAAGTTGGCAGCGGCGCTGGACTCGACGGATGTGGAAGTCATCCTGGTTAAGGGCGGCGACCACCGCCTGTCGGAGCCGCGCGACCTGGATCGCCTCACCGATTCTGTTGACCGCCTGCTGGGAACCTTGTGAGGACGCCGTCCCAGCATGGCGTAACGCACTTGCCCACGACCTAGCTCTCGTCCCCCGGCTGCTTGGGGAAGAAGAACTTCGCCAACTCAACCGGGAACGGGAAGACGATCGTCTGCGTGCGGT
>REEP01000101.1 GCA_007695045.1 Rhodospirillales bacterium
ACACCACGTCCTGCCACTTCTCGCCCGGCAGGCGGCTGTTCTCCATGGTGCAGGCTGTTGTACACGCCTGGCAGCCGGTGCAGGTCTCAAGGTCGATCACCATGCCCCATTTCGTCATGACGCAGCCCTCCCATCGATCGGTTCGATCGTGACCGTTCCCGAGTAGTAGCAAGCCAAGCCGGAGATCGGTTCGGACACGTTGACGGTAACCTCGGAACTGTTGCCGGGCAGACGTCCGACGGCCCAGCGCCCCTGCGCCCAGTGGCCGTGCTCCATCGGCAGGACCAGGGTGTCGGGGCGGGCCGGCGCGTAATAGTGGGCGGTGGCGACGATGCTGCCGGCCTCGGAGCTGATCCGCACCTGCCCGCCATGGGCGATGCCGCGGGCCTTGGCGGTCTCCGGATTGATCTCCAGGTAGACCTCACCGAAGCCACCCACCGTTGGCTGGGTCAGCACGATGGATTGCGGCAGGTTGGCGCCGCGTCCCTCGGCGTGCACGGGCACCTTGGGGGTGACGAAGTGGAGGTCGCCGCCACCGGTGTACTTCGGCACCACCCACTGGATCAGCCCGACCCGCTCCTCCGGGATGTCGAGGTGGCTGGAGATGTAGCCGGCATGTTTCTCGAGCAAGCCTGAGCGGAACTCGAACTTGCCGGACGGTGTCTTGAGCAGTTTCTCGCCCACCTCCGCGGCGCTGATCGGGATGGTATAGTCCCGGCCGTCCCAGGTGAGGAATTCACCCCGGACCTGCCGCCACAGGTACGGCTTGCGGTACCACACCCCCTTTTCCACCCAGCTGTCGTAGCCGTCGACGCCGTTGTCGCCGGGGGCGTCGGCGAAGCCCTTGGCGATATGACGGATCACGTTCCCGGTATCGCCGAGGGCCTCGTAGTACTCGCCCATGGGCCCATGCATACGTTTGCCGATCTCGATCAGGACGTCGCCGTAGACCTTGGTGTCGTACAGCGGCGGGATCGCCGGAGTGCGCAGCTGGGTCAGCGGCCAGCCCTCGAACGGATAGGTGGGGGCGTCCTGCAGGCGCTCCAGGTAGGTGTGATCGGGCAGCACCAAGTCCGCGTACATCGCGGTCTCGCCGGGGAACGGCGAGGTATCGATGACGAACACGTCCTTGAGGGCTTCCTCCCAAACCTGCGGTTCCGGTGCCGTCCAGATCGGGTTGGTGAGGTAGAACATGGCCGTGTCGAGCTTGTAGGGATGGCCGGCCAAGTGGTTGCGGGCGACATCCTGGATCATTGTCTTGGCCAGCGGCCAGGCTTCGGTGCGGGCCAGATCGATGCGGGGGAACCGGCCCGGTGCCGCCCTGGCGAAATCGTCCATGTAGTCGGCGGAATCGACGGGCAGCGGGCCGTAGGGCACGCCCATCTGGTACATCAGGCCGCCGACCGCGAACAGCGAACCGGCGAGGGCATTGAGCGCGTGGATCGCCATGCCGTTATAGACGCCGTTGGTGTGGGACGTAGGGCCCCGTTCCATGATCGCGATGGCCGGGCGGGTGGTGCCGAATTCCCGGGCGACGGCGACGATCTGCTCCACCGGGATGGTGGTGATCTCCGACGCCCAGGCCGGGGTGCGGTCCTTGAGCTCGAGGTTCCACCAGTCGGCAAGCCCGTGGGTCCAACGCTCCAAAAACAGGGACGGCGCGATGGTTTCTCCCGTGCGGAACCGGTTCACGCCGTCGACGAAATCGCCGACGAACGGCCGGTCCCACAGGCCTTCCGTGAGCATCACATGGGCAATGGCCAGGGCGAGGGCGCCGTCTGTGCCGGGCTTGATGTAGACCATGCGGTCGGCGGCCGCCCCGGTGGTGGTGAGCCGCACGTCCACGACGGTCACGCGGGTCTTGGGGCTCTTGCGCCGCATGTGGCCCCACATCTGCATCAAATAGTTGTAAGGGCGGAAGGCCTCCAAAAAGCCGGCGCCGAAGTTCAGCAGGTAGTTGGTGTTGCGGTAGTCGTAGGCGTTGTAGGAATCATTGCCGTCGGTGGCTTCCTTGGCGCGTTTGCTGCCGTCGGCACAGATGGTGGAATGACCGATGGCGATGTTGGGCGAACCGTAGAGGCTGCCGAAGGCGCCCTGCAGTCCGGCACAGGACGCTCCCCAGCCGCGGCCGTACAGGAGGGCGAAGCGATGGGCTTCGTCGCGGTCGCGCAAGGCCTGGAGACGCGCCGCCACGGTGTCGAGCGCCTCGTCCCAGGTGATCGGTACGAAGCGCGGATCCTCGTTCCGGCCCTTGTTGGGGTTGGTCCGCTTCATCGGTCCCTTGAAGCGGTCCGGATCATAAAGGATGTAGGTGCCGAGGTGCCCCTTGGGGCACAGCTTGCCGTTGGAGATGGGATGATCCAGGGTGCCGTAGATGGAATGCACCCGCCCGTCGGTGACGGACACGTCGATGCCGCACCGGGCGGGGCACTGGTGGCACACGTTCTTGACCGTCCGGCGGTCGCCCCGGGGCAGCGCCGCCGAAGCCGGCGCCAGGGTGGTGAGCGGTCCCAGCCCGGGAATGGCAAGGCCCGCGGCGCCGGCGGCGCAGCCGGTCGCCGTGGCGGCCAAGAATCGTCGGCGGGTGGTGACGGGGTTCAGGCGGTCCATGGCTGGGCGGTCCTCTCCGCGCGGTTGGGGGAGGATGCGCGGACCATGCCGCCTTCGTTGTCGCGGGCAAACAGATCCCAGGGTCGCGCAGGCCCTAAGGGGCCGCCGCGATCGGCGGGACGCCAGACGCCAACAATATTCCTCCCAAACGCTTTCTTGTCTTTTCTTGAGCGAAGACGATCTGGGCGATGATGGCTACCGTCTTCGCAACCGCCGTAATCCGGCGGTGTCGTTTTTTATCTTTTTTGTCGATCCCTGCATTGACTGAAAAGCGTACCAGGGCGCACGCGCATTGCCAACAGCGTTTTTTACCTCAAACAGGGGTGAAAAAGGTTGTCAGTCGCAGAAAAGGCAAAGCTTACCTTAGCCAACGCTGAGGACATTCGGCCATGCGCCGGTCATTGGGTATGGCTAAGATGCCATCGTAACCTGAGAGGTGCGCTCAGGTACCCGCTGGCGCTGCCGCTTTCTGCAATCGCTGCCCAGTCGCGGAGGCGCGATTTTTTTCGAGGACGGGGGACCGACCCATCGAAGCCGTGCAATCCGCGGCCAACTCAGCCGATCAGTTGCCCCGCGATGCCGACCCCCAGCATGACGAACGCGCTGCCAACCGCGGCGAGGGTTGCAAACACCATCAGCCGCGTCGCCTTGGGTGCCAATTCAGCGAGGCGGGATTCCAACGATGGCGCACTTGAGGTGGAGGACATGGCAAGACACTCCTGAAAAGGGTGTTGTTGCGATGCGTTAACAAAGTTCAGTGGTCTGCACCGCACTGCGATAGTACGCCCTGCGAGAATTTTTGCATAGCGATATTCGCGTATCCGGATCATCATGAAAGGCGCCATCGCTGCCGGCCGCCGGCGCCCCCCGCCGCAGCCCGCCGCGCGCCAGGTCCCGGCCCGAGACCGCCTCATGTCCCGATCCCGCTCCCGCTCTGGCGACGGCTCCGAGCCCGTCCGGCTTTCGGTCGTCGCACCGCGTCGGTGCGGACCGAACTCACCGGCCATCGGGCGCGAGGTCCACATGGGCGACGACGAACCCAGCAATGGCGTCGACGTCGTCGAGGCCGAACACCGACACGCCGGTGTCCTCAAGTGTTCCGTCGGTTGCCACCGCGACGATGGTGGGATCGGCCCGGCACAGCAGCGGCTTGCCGAGGCCGGGGCGGTGCACCTCCAGCTTGTCATGGCCGAGATGCTTGAAACCCTCGACCATGACCAGATCCACCGGCGTCATGTGGCGCAGCAGGTCGGCGAGCGACGGTTCCGGTTGGCCGCGCAGTTCATGCATCAGGGTCCATCGGCTGGCGGAGACCAGGACCACTTCGCTGGCACCGGCTTCGCGGTGGCGGTAGGTATCCTTGCCGGGTTGGTCGAGATCGACGCGGTCGTGGGTATGCTTGACGGTGGAAACGCTGAGGCCGAGCCGGATCAGCCGCGGCAGCAGCTTCACCATCAGCGTGGTCTTTCCGCTGCCGCTCCAACCGGCGAGGCCGAACAGTTTCATGGCGACCGCCGGGACACGGCAGGACACGAAGTTGCGGCGGCGGCCGTCACCCGGGCCTCCGCCTTGGCGAGATCCTCGGGCACGTTGACGTTGAAGAAAGGATCGCCGTCACCGGTCGGGAACGGCACGGTCGCCACCCGATAGCGAGCGGTCCAGGCGTCGACCTTGCGCATGCCCTCCCCGATCATGGCTTGACGGAGGGGAGCCGCGAGATGGACCGGCCACAGGCCGAACACCGGATGGGTCCGTCCCGCGGAAGCGGCGAGCGCCAAGTCCGCCCCGTCGAGTTTCACCGCCTGTTGCAGGCGTGGCACCAGGTCGACGGGCAGGAACGGGGTATCGGTCGCGAAGGTCGCCACGAAGCGGCATTGCGGCAGGTTCCCTGTCGCCCATTCCAGGCCGGTGAGGATGCCCGCCAGCGGCCCCTGGAAGCCGCCGATGACGTCCG
>REEP01000012.1 GCA_007695045.1 Rhodospirillales bacterium
CCACCCTCATCCCGGCGCTGACCGCGGCCGAAGCCATCGAGCACCTGCGGCGGGAAGCGCCGGACAAGGAAACCATCTACCGCGCCTATGTAATCGACCCGGACCGCCGCCTGATCGGATCGGTGCGGCTGCGCGACCTCATCACGGCACCGTCCCGGACCAAGGTGAGCGACATCATGGAGACGAACACCCTGGCGGTGCGGGTCGACGACGACCAGGAACTGGTGGCGGGACAGATCGCCAAGTACGACGTGCTCGCCGTTCCGGTGGTCGACTCCGACAACCGACTGGTCGGTATCGTCACCCATGACGATGCCATGGACGTGATGCAGGAAGAGGTCACCGAGGACTTCCATTAAGTCGGAACTGTGTCCAAGTTTCTTACCAACGTCCGGGATGCCAGCATCCTGATGCTGTACCGTTCGCGGATTTTCTGTCTGGTGGTCCTGGTCTTCGGCAATATTTTTTCCGGCGCCGGCATCGCCTACTTTGAGGACACCATCGCGGCCTATGTTGCCTTGGTGTTCTTTCTGCCCCTGCTGATCGATTCTGGCGGCAATGCCGGCTCCCAGGCGGCGACGCTGATGGTGCGGGCGCTGGCCACCGGCGATGTGAAGATGGCGGATTGGGGCTGGATGCTCGGCCGCGAGGTGGCGGTGGCCGCCCTGCTTGGCCTGACCATGGCGATTGCCGTGTCGGCCATCGGCGTGATCCGGGCCGGACCGGAGATCGCGCTGGTGGTGTCGCTGTCGATGGTGATCATCGTCATCGTCGGCAGCCTGATCGGCATGACCCTGCCGTTCATCCTGACTCGGCTGAACCTGGATCCGGCCACGGCGAGCGCGCCCCTGGTCACCTCGATTGCGGATGCGACCGGCGTGATCATCTACTTCGCCCTTGCCACCGCGTTCCTGTTCCCGGCGGTGCAGTAGCGGACGAAATCCCCGATTCGACGCCCCGTCCACTGGGGTCGCAACCAGGGAGATGCCGGCCATGAACATCGAAGACGTGGTCCTTCGACTCGCCGTCGCCCTGCTGTTGGGCGCCGTCATCGGCTTCGAGCGGCAGTGGCGACAGCGTATGGCCGGCCTCCGGACCAACGTGCTGGTGGCGCTGGGGGCGGCGTCCTTCACCGTGTTCTCGATGATGACCCCTGAGGAAGTCAGCCCGACCCGTGTCGCCGCCCAGGTGGTGTCCGGGATCGGCTTCCTCGGGGCCGGTGTGATCATGCGCACCGGCGTTAACATCCAGGGTCTGAACACCGCCGCCACCCTGTGGTGTGCGGCCGCGGTCGGGGTGTTCGCCGGGGCTGGTTACATCGTTCCGGCGGTGGTCGCGGCAGGGTTCGTCACCCTGACCAACCTGGCCTTGCGGCCGGTGGTTCGCCTGATCAACCGGCAGCCGCTGAGTGGCACCGAGATCGAGCATCACTACCACGTGGAGGTGGTGTGCCGGCCCGACCAGGAGGCGCATGTGCGTGCCCTGCTGCTGCAGGGGGTCAGCACCAGCGACCTGAGGCTGAGGCGACTGGAGAGCAAGGACATGGCCGAGGGCGCACGGGTCATGGTGAACGCCGAAATGGTTTGCACGGACCGCTGTGACATTGTGCTCGAGCACATCGTTGGCCGATTAAGCCTTGAGCCCAGCGTCATGGCGGCCAGCTGGTCGGTGAACTCCGAGGACCACGCCAACGCGCCTCCGCGCTCCCTGTTCGGGCGATGACGCGGGCGACGGTCCCGCTTGGCAGGGCGTACCCGAGCGGCGCCCAGGCAACGACTCAGGTTACCGGAGGGAAGGTCAGAGCAGGCCGTCCAGGGCGCCGAACGCCACCAGGGCGGCCATCCCCCAGAGATAGAACGCAAAGATCTTCAGTTTCGCCCGATACAGGAGGGCCAGCACCAGCTTCAACGCGGCGATCCCCACCGCGGCGGACACCACGAACCCCACCAGCAGCGGGCCGGGGCCGATGCCTTCCATCCCGGTGCCGCGGAATACCTCGATGCTCTGCACCAGGGTCGCGGCCAGAATCGTCGGGATCGCCACCAGGAAGCTGAACTCCGCCGCCCAGCGCCGCTTCAGCCCCATGAACAGCCCGGCAATGATGGTCATGCCGCTGCGGCTCAAGCCCGGGATCAACGACAGCCCCTGGGCCACCCCCATGGTGATGGCGATGCCGAAACCGATGTCCCGGAGCCCCCTGGTCCGGGGCGACAGCCGGTCGGTCCACCACAACAGGGCGCCGGTGATGGCGAGGGTTCCCGCCACTGCCTCCGGCGCCGCGAACACCCGCTCGAAATCGCTCTTGAAGGCGAGGCCGATCACACCGGTCACGAAGACGGTGAGAAGGCCCAGCAGCGCCAGCCGGAGGGACAGCCGCCGGTCCAGCCACTCCTTGGGCTGGCGGGCGAGGGCGACGGTGTCCTGGAGGGTTGCGGCGGTGAACTGGCGGAGGCTGCGATGAAACACGTAGACGATGGAGACCAGGGTGCCGACGTGGACCACCAGGTCGAACAGGATCATCGCCGGGCTTTCCGGCGGTGGCAGCGAGGATCCGCCCTGGATCAACAGGTGTTGGGCGATCACCAGGTGCGCGGTGGAACTCACCGGGACGAACATGAACACGCCCTGCACCAGCCCGAGAATCGCCGCTTCGAGATAGCTCACCGCTTGACGCCCCGGGGTGCCGCTGGTTGGTCTGTCGCCGGTTCGATACCATCAGTCGCACGCGCCCGTCTAACAAAGCGTATGCAAATCAGCCAAACCCTCACATCGGTTCCCGCAGGTCCGTGCAAGAGACCCTTTCAGGGCACGTACTGCATCGGGCGGATGGGCTTGACCGTGGTCGCCTGCGGGCCCACCGGGCTCTCACCGTGGACCAGCACCAGTTCCACCGGGGTGTCGGCCTCGAGGTCCTCGAACCGGCCCTCCACCACGCTGTTGCGGTGGAAATAGATCTCGCGCCCGTCGGTGGTGGCGATGAACCCGTGATCGGCGAACAGCCGCAGGATCCTGCCCTGCAGCGGCAGGTCGTGATGCTTGACGTCGTGCCGCTGCTTGCGGCCGAATTCCTCCAACTGGCGCTCCATGGCGTCGAAGGCATCGCGGATCGCCACGTAGACGTCCTTGTGGGCATTGATGTCGCCGGGGTCGCGGCTGACCACCAGTTCGGTCCCCGGCACGCCGACCTCAATCCGGATGTGGTAGGTGTTGTCATGCACGTGCGGACGGTGCGGCACCTCCACGGCGATCCGGCAGCTGTTGATGTGCGCGTAGCGCCGTTCCAGACGGTCAACCCGCTCCCGAATGCGGTTCTCGACGAAGTCCGACGGCTCCATGTTGTTGAAGCTGAGTTCGAGCGGGACGTCCATGGCATCTCCTCCTGGTGCAGCACTCCGGCGCCATCCGGTCGCCAGCGTGCATTTCGTACTGGTCCGAACCGCGCCTGTCGATGGAAGGTTCCCGGACTGGGCGTCTCGCCGTCCAGCCTTCGGTCTCGGCCGTCCGCAGGCTTGCCCAGCTTGGTCCTGATCCCGCGGCGGCGACCCGGGCCCGGATACGGTGGACAAAAGCCAACCCTATTTATAAACTAGTTTAGTATCTCGGTTGGAGTTGAGGCGGATATGATCACGGTCGGGTCCTTTGAAGCCAAGACCCATCTTTCGGCGTTGCTGGAGCGCGTGCAGCGCGGCGAGGAGGTTGTGATCACGCGCCACGGCAAGGCCGTGGCACGGCTCGTGCCGGCCGCTGCGGCAGACCGGGCGCACCTGAACGATGTCATCGCTCGGATCAAGCGCGCTCGGTCCGGTGTCACCCTGGATGGGGTCGACTGGAAGGAACTGCGGGACGAAGGGCGGCGATGAGCGGGTTCGTTCTCGATTGTTCGGTGGCTGTTGCCTGGTGCTTCGAGGATGAAGCATCCATGGAGACCGATGCCATCCTGGAACGGGTGCGTGACGAGGGAGCGGTGGTCCCCGCGCTTTGGCACCTGGAGCTTGGCAACGTCCTGGTTCAGGCCGAGCGCCGGCAGCGCCTGCGCGCCACCGACACGACCCTGCGCCTGGGTCTCATCGCCGATCTGCCGATCCGGACCGATCCTGAACCTCCGGACCGGCTGCTCGGCGACGTGCTTGCCCTTGCGCGCGCCGAAGGTCTGACCACCTATGACGCCGCCTACCTGGAGCTCGCCCTGCGCAACGGCGTGCCGCTGGCGTCCCGGGATCGGGCGCTGGTGCAGGCCGCCGGGCGCGCCGGTGTGGTCAATCTCCTGAGCTGAGCCCGTCGTTCTGAAACGGTGACCGGCGCCGGAGCGCATCGCTGCAGGCGCCTCCGACTGCGGTGGTGTCCGGGTCACCAGCAGTGGATACAGGGGGCGGGCGCTTTCGCCATTGACCGGCGTCGCCATGCGGGCGCATGCTGACAGTCATCCAAGGGGAGCCCCGGCAAGGGGCTGAGAGGCTGCTGAGCCCAGGGCGAC